>CANHBA010000067.1 GCA_947458985.1 Flavobacteriales bacterium | reverse complement strand
CGGTAGCCAAGGTCATAATAGTTGATGTGATTATTTGTCAAATCGGTAACAAATTTTAGACCGGTCCAACCAATAAACGCATTCGTTTTTTTATCAATGATGGCCCATCTTCCAATTCCATTGTCTTTATATTGTTGTCGGATGAAATTTATTACATCGATAATTTGTTTTCTGTCACTTACAGGATTGTTGCCTAAATATTGATGAACTTCTGGGTCAGAGTCAAGTTCATAAAGTCCTTCGATATCAGTTGGAAGTATTTCTCTTAAAATAAACCTATCTGTCTCTGCGCATATTTTCATTTCTGATTTGCTTGTCATTTTTAAAGAATTAGCCTTGGTATTCACCGCAAACATACATGTTCTACCTCTAATTTTTTAATTTTACTCAAACTGATACACATGCAGTATTTATCGATGCTTCTACCGTTGAAGATTTATAATATCAAAGATTATTTAAATTAATATGCAACTCACCAAACTCAACGCAGACAGCTCCTGGATGTTTCATTTCGATGGGCTGCATATACTAGTCGACCCTTGGTTTACAGCTTCGCAAGTAGATTTTCATCCGCTTTTCAGTCGGCAGTTTCACCAGAGTCCGCAACCAGCGGTTGGCGAGCTGCAGCAGCCCGATTACATTTTTATATCGCATCCGTTTACTGATCACTGCAACAAAGAAACACTTTTGCAGTTTGGCAAAAATATTCCTGTAATTGCCTTGCCGAGCATCTTGAAGAAAATGAGGAAATGGGATCATTTTCAAAAGTTAATGACATTAGAAAAAGTACCGTTTACTATACAAGTTTTACAAACTAAAAATGCGCTGGTTCACAAAGCTTATTTGATCGAGAGTTCACAAAATAAGATCGTTTATGCGCCGCACGGGGCTCAACTGAAAAAAGATATCAATTTGAAGATTGACGCCGTCATCACCACCACACTTCAGTATCAATTGCCATTTTTCTTGGGCGGGACCATCAATATGGGCATCGGAAAGGCGCTGCAATTGCAAAAACAACTTAACGCCAAACTTTTAATTGACACGCACAATGAAGATAAGAAAGGGGAGGGTTTGGTGTCGCTTTTTGCCAAGCGGAAGTTCTACACAGACAGTGCGGTATTGAATTTGAAAATAGGAGAGCTTGTTGACTTGAATTAAAAGGCAACACTTTTGTCATTGCTGCATTACCAACCAGCTCCCATCGGCCAGTGTTACGTAAAGTTGCCCGTTTGAAAATGTCATGCTAAGCGCGTTTACATTCGAAATTTTCTTCCAGGTTTTGCCACCGTTTTTACTGACATCAATGCCGTTCGTGCCGCAAGCAAAATACTTATTTTCGGCGTAAATCACGCAGGAACGGTAGCCAGAAGGGCCTTGCTTTGGCGCTTTCCAGGTGAGGCCGCCATCTTTGGAATAAAAACAGGTGTTTTGCGCGTTGTTTGCTTCTAAATAAGACCCTCCGACGGTCATGATTTCTGCTTCGTTTTTAATAGCCATGGCGTAGGGGCCACAAGTTGGGCAAGACGGATAGGGGAGTTTGCTGGTGCTCCAGTTGGCACCTTGATCAGTAGAAGAAATAAATCTCGATACCAGGCCTCCCGATACAAAGTAAAAGTGCCCATTGTAGATTTGGTTGGTTTGCCCGCTCGCTGCGTAGGCTGCTTCACCTTCACTAGCGCTCACTTTTTGGGGTGTGGCTTGCCAATGCAGCCCGCCGTCTGTAGAGCGAAAAGTACTGAAGTAGCCATCTATGGGGTCGCCGAGCAGAAAAACCAGATTTTCTTGCGCGCAAATGCCATCCAAAAAGAGAGGAACTCTAGTTTTTAAAGGATAGATAATGGTATCAATTTCCAGTGATTTATTGAGCAGTACAAGCCCGCTGGAGTCATGGCTTTGCAGGGCAATGAAGCCGTTTGGCGTTTGGGCGAGGTCTCGGAATTCTTTGAATGAAGCTCCTAAATTGATACTTTGCTGAACTTGACCATTTGTCTTATGTAGACGAATATTGGCTTCGCTAGAACCACTCAGGATTTGTCCGTTGTCTAAAGAAATAAGCGCTCGCTGGTGTTCTTTCGGGCTTGTTTTCGGAAAAAAGACTTGGATTTGCGCCATCCCAAAAAGCGGAAGACCCAAACAAAAAATGAATTTAAACATGGTCTCGAAATTTGGATTCAAACTTTTTTTCTAGTTCTTGAAGCGTCTGGTCCCAGTGACTTGGTTTTTGGTGTTTCCAGCGCTTGTGTGACCACAACCAACGCGCTGGGTTGTCAAGAATTTGTTGTTCGAGTTTCTGGACATGCAATTGCGTTAAAGCTTGATAAGGAACGTTTTTTGAATCTTCTACCAAAACTTCAAGTTTGATATTGTAAAATCCTCTTTTTAAATTTGATATGTTTGAAAAAACAACTACACAATCATATTTGTTGGCCATGTATTCAGGTCCAAAAATAACGGCCGTTTCGCGACCCAAAAAAGGTAGCCAAAGGCAATTGTTGGCAGAGCTTGGCGCTTGGTCGGCCAATACAAGAACCACAGGTTGCCCGCATTGAAATGCCTTTTGATAGTTCTGCGCGTGCACTACTTCAAGGCCAAAACGCTCGCGCCGCGCAGTCAGTTTGTGATTCCAAAACGGGTGACTGAGCGGCATGCCAATTCCAAAATTTGGGTTCTTGAACCAAAGGGCTTGAGCGGTAATGAGCCATTCCCAGTTGTTGTAATGCCCTGCCACAAGCAGAACTGGTTTGCCCAAAGCTTGGATTTGGTTGAGGATTTCCGGATTGTCGAGTTGCATGCGCTTGCGCAATTCCTTTTCGGAAACAGTGAGGTTTTTGATTGCTTCAACAAGGAGGTCTGCAAAATAGCGGTAAAAATCTTTTCTGATCTGTTTTCTTTCTTTGGTGGATTTATCTGGGAAGGCGAGAAGCAGGTTGTGATTGATTACTTTTTTTCGATAAGGTAGTATGGTGCAAAACAAGATGTATAAGAAATCAGCAACTACGTAGAGTATCTGCAGGGGAAGATAGGACAGGGGTAGAACCAATCCGTAGTAGAGCAGTGCCCCACTTAAAATTTGTATTTGTCTTGCCACCATTTTTTGATTTGTTGGGCCAATTCTTGTTCTTTAGGGCTGCTGCCGGGCGCAATGAAATTGGTGCCGATGATTTCTGTGGGCAAAAACTCTTGATTGTAGAAATTGCCGGGGTGGTCGTGGCTGTATTGGTAGCCGTCGCCATAGCCGAGTTCTTTCATGAGCGCGCTAGGTGCATTGCGCAGGGGAAGCGGAACGCCCAAATTGCCGGTTTGTTGTACCAATTGCTGTGCTTTATTGATGGCCATGTAGGCTGCATTGCCTTTTGGCGAACTCGCAAGATAGAGCGTGCACTCGCTGAGAATGATGCGTGACTCTGGCCAGCCTACGTTTTCTACCGCCTGAAAACAAGCGTTGGCTAGTAAAAGTGCATTCGGATTGGCCAAGCCGATGTCTTCGGCAGCTAAGATGACCAAACGGCGCGCAATGAATTTAGGGTCTTCGCCGCCTTCGACCATTCGGGCCAACCAATAAACAGCTGCATTTGGATCGGAGCCCCTGACCGATTTGATGAACGCAGAGATGATGTCGTAGTGTTGTTCGCCGTCTTTGTCGTAGCGCGCCAAGCTTTGCTGTGCGTTTTGCAGAACAACCTCGTCTGTAATTTCTATTTCGTTTTGCTCCTGAAAAGTCCCGACGATGATTTCAAATACGTTGAGTAATTTGCGGGCATCGCCTCCTGAAATTCTGAGTAGGGCGTTGGTTTCGCTCAGGATGATGTTTTTGCGCTGTAAAATCGGGTCTTCGAGGAGCGCTCTGTCGATTAAGGCAAGAAGGTCTTCTTTGCTGTGATTGGTCAAGGTGTAGACCTGACAGCGCGAGAGTAAAGCGGATATAACTTCAAATGAAGGATTTTCTGTGGTAGCCCCAATGAGGGTAACAACTCCTTTTTCAACAGCTCCAAGTAAGGAATCTTGTTGGGCTTTAGAAAAACGATGGATTTCATCGATGAACAAAATGCTGCCCTTGGGCGTGAACATGCCGCCTCCTTGAACTTTAGCAATGATTTCTCGGACGTCTTTGACACCGCTAGAGATGGCAGAAAGCGTATGAATGGGGCGCTGCAAATGCTGTGCAATGAGCTGAGCGAGTGTGGTTTTACCCACACCGGGCGGGCCCCAAAAGATCATGGATGGGATCATGCCGGCATCTAGGGCCCGCCTCAAAGAAGCGTTTGGTGCCAATAGATGCTGCTGACCAATGTATTGATCTAAGGTAGTGGGGCGCATGCGTTCTGCGAGCGGAGCATTCATTACTCAAAGATAAGCAAACTAATTTTAGTATCTTCGTGGCAAAACAGATTGAATGAACGTCTATCTTGACAACGCAGCCACCACACCTGTTGCACCAGAGGTGGTTGAAGCTATGGTTCCGGTGTTGTACAACAACTTCGGAAATCCGTCCTCTACACACGCATTTGGCCGTCAAGCCAAGGCTTTATTAGAAAACGCAAGGCGCAGTATTGCCCAAGTGCTCAATTGCGCACCCTCAGAACTCATTTTTACTTCTGGCGGTACCGAAGCCGACAACATGGCCCTGCATGCGGCCGTTACCCAACTCGGAGTACGCCGTATTATTACTTCAGCCATAGAACACCACGCAGTGGGCCATACCGCCGAAGCGCTCAAAACCCACGAGCAAATCGAAGTTGTTTACCTCACTCTTGATTCAAAAGGCAATATAGACCTTCAAGAACTCCGCACTTATCTTCAAGATGGCGTCCCAACTATTGTGTCTTTAATGCATGCCAATAACGAAATTGCTACCTTATTGCCGTTGGCAGAAGTTGCCCAGTTGTGTCGTCAAAATGGAGCCTATTTTCATTCTGACACCGTTCAAACCATGGGGCATTACGCGTTCGATTTGGCAGCCCTTGATATCGATTTCATTACTTGTGCCGCTCATAAATTTCATGGGCCCAAAGGTGTTGGCTTTTTATATGTGAATAAAAAAACAAGAGTGAATCCGCTCATACATGGTGGGGCTCAGGAAAGAGGCTTGCGTGGAGGCACCGAAAACATCGCAGGTGTAGTTGGTTTAGCAAAAGCCGTTGAATTGGCCTACACCGATTTAGCAGCCCATCAAGCACATGTTTGGGGCTTAAAAAACTACATGATCACACGTTTGCAAGAGCTGTTCCCAGAGGTGCTTTTCCATGGTGAAACTTCCTACGAGAAAGCGCTCTACACTGTGCTCAATGTATGTTTGCCTGCCACACCAAAAGCAGGACTTTTGCTTTTCACCCTAGATTTAAAAGGCGTTGCAGTGAGTGGCGGTTCGGCCTGTACTTCTGGTGCTGCAAAAGGATCACACGTATTAGAAGGAATTGGCGCCAACATGAACAGACCTAATGCGCGTTTTTCTTTCTCGCGTTTCACCACCCAAGAAGAAATCGACTACGCCTTGCAACAACTTCAAGAAGTGTATCAAAAGAATCTGTAAATTCAGCCTATGCAAGCGCGGCCTAAAGTATTGTTTATCTCCAGTTGGTATCCGTCAGTTCTTAAACCAACGGAGGGCAACTTTGTACAGCAGCATATTCGTGCCGCCCAACTTGTCGCAGATGTCGCTTTGGTTCATGTTGTCTTGAGTACACAACACCAAGAACTCACCCATGAGCTCAAGTCGTCGCCCTATGAAGAACACCTTATTTATATCCCTAAAAGTACGGTGCCTGTCATTGGATTTTTGATCAATTATTTCCGTGTTTTCAGTACTTATTGGAAATTTGCGGCCCAAACCAAGCTTGGCAAACCCGACCTCATTCATGCCAATGTATTGTATCCTATTGGTTTAGTAGGTGTTTTACTCAAATTCAGATGGCGCATCCCTTTGCTTTTTACCGAGCACTGGACCTGCTACCACGCATATGCCCAGCCGCAACCCACACGCCTGCAACAATTCTTTTTGCGCTGGATCGGCAATAAAGCCAATCTGATCATGCCTGTTTCGCTAGATTTGGCAGCCGCCATGCAACAATTTGGCATTACAAGCACCATGAAAGTGGTGGCAAACGTAGTAGATACAAGTTTGTTTACTGCCGTAGAAAAACGTCCGCACGGCGTATATCGCTTTGTGCATATTTCTTCCCTCGACCCCGAACAAAAGAATTTTCATTTGTTGGTGCGTGCTTTTTACCAACTCAAAAAGCTACAGCCAAAAGTGGAGCTACATGTAGTTTCAGACGGCGATTTCGCTGCTTATGGAAGTTTAATCAAAGGCTTTGACTTTGCCAAATCGATTCACTTTCACGGCCCACAAGACAGCGCAGGCGTGGCTGCCCTTTTGCAGTTTGCCGATGCGTTGGTTTTGAGCAGCCGCTTTGAAAACCTGCCTTGTGTACTTTTAGAGGCGCTTGCTACTGGAACCCCAATGATTGCCACCAATGTAGGCGGCGTTGCAGAAATTATTCACCAAGGTAATGGCATCTTGGTGCCTTCAGAAAATGAAAACGCCTTGCTTACAGCCATGACCGACATTCAACAGCGTGTTTACGCTGCTGAAGAAATGCATGCCGAAGCACAGCAAAAATACAGTCAAACAACCATTGCAGGCTTGTTTTTAGAGGCCTATCAAATGGTACTTCAAAAAGATGTGGCGTAGCATTTTTGGCAACTTTGGTGTAAGGGTGCTGTCTGCACTGCTCAATCTCGGCTTGGTCATTTTATTTTCGCAGCTAACAGGCGCTGTCGGAAAAGGCGAACAAAGTCTTTTGCTTACCTCGGTTGCCATTATCACCATCTTTGATTCCTTGGTAGGTGGAGCCGCTTTGGTTTATTTATCTTCTCGTTATTCCTGGGCGCAACTGCTTAAAGCTTCATATGCTTGGGTTCTTTTTGTGAGTCTCTTTGCCTTTTTCATACTCGAGACCTTCCATGTTTTTGAAACAAAATACCTCCTTCACATCATCTTATTAAGTGCCATTAGTTCGGTAAGTTCGGTTCATGCCTCTTTGTTGTTGGGCCAACAGCAGCTCAAAGCCTTCAACTTCGTTCAGATTTTAGTGCCACTGATCACTTTTGCAACTTGTGTAGGGCAATGGTTTGTATATCAGCAGTTGGATTACATCGTTGCCTTATATGTTTCCTATTTAGTTGCTTTGTTGACAAGTTGTATGGCTATTTGGCGTTTCTTTCCGAAGCAAGAGCAAGAAAAGGTGAGTCGAAAAATGATCTGGCAGCGCTTGTTCAAGCTAGGTTTTTACAATCAGTTAGCCCATGTGTTGCAGCTCTTGAGTTTTAGGGCGAGTTATTACATTTTAGAGCAATTTCACGGAACTTCAGCAGTTGGCGTGTTTTCCAATGCGAGCTCCATTACAGAATCTATTTGGCTCATTGCAACGAGCATTTCATTATGGCAATATGCCACTATTTCAAATGCCCAAGACCAACAATACACCATTCAAATCACAGAAAAGTTAAGTCGTTTTGGTATGTTAGCGGCATTTTTTGGCGTGGGCTTTTTCTTGCTCTTACCCGCCGATTTTTACAGATATGTGTTTGGCTCAGACTTTGGCGGTTTACAGCTGCTTATGTGGGCACTGGCGCCAGGTGTGTGGGTCTTTACCTATGCACTTGTGGTAGGACATTATTTTTCGGGTCACGGTCGCTATTGGGTCAATGCTTTGGCTTCGGGAGTGGGTTTGGTCTTCAGCTTATTGGCCTCATTTATTTTCATTCCAACTTATGGAGCCATGGGAGCTGCGCTTGCCGCAAGTATTTCTTATACGGCCACTAGTTTGGTCGTACTGCGCTATTTTCTCAAAGATGGTGCTCAATTCTCGGTTTTTCCTTCAAAGGAGGAACTCCTACAATTATTTACCCAAATACGCGTTTTGTGGCGTAAGTCTTAAGTATGCAGAAAATTATAAAATTATTAAAAGCCCTTCAGCTCGTCCTGCAAAGACCAGCACTTCTGAATTTAATTCTAAAGGATGAAACATACTTACTTGAAAATTTCACCAAAGCTTTTCCGAATGTAACTTTGCAGGAGTTGGATCCATTTGCTTGGACAGAGGCAGAAGAGCTGAAAATCACGCCTTATGCCTTTCTATCAGGATCTTCAATGGCAACAGATTTTGCTTTTTTACAAATGCTCTGTCGAAAGTATAAGATAGAAACGTATTTGGAAATCGGGACCTGGAGAGGGGAGAGTGCAGCCAATGTGGCGCCATATGTCAAGGAGGTTTTTACGCTCAATTTGCCAGACAGCACGCTACGCAATATGGGGCAATCTAGCGCTTACATCGATTCCCATCGGTTTTTTTCAAAGGACATCCAGAATGTAACGCACTTATTTGGAGACTCCGCAACCTTTGATTGGCAGCCATATGCGCAAAAATGCGACCTCATCTTTATTGATGGCGATCATGCTACAGAGGCCGTTGAGCGCGATACCAAAACAGCTTTGGGTTTGAGAAAATCTTCGGATTCTATTTTGGTTTGGCACGATGCGAAACAAGATGCAGAGTATCCGAGATATGATGTATTACTAGGAATTTATAAAGCCTTGCCTAAAGAACTTCATCAAAATGTATATCTAGTGAAACATGGGTTGTGCGCGGTGTATATTCCAGATGCTTTAGTTGGGCAGGCCATAGCAATTAACGCGTTGCCGAAAAGAGCTTTTGAACTCCATCTGACACAAAAAGAAGTTTAGCCAAACTTTTTGATATTGAATTCCTTGAGCCAAAGGAGATAGCACACATAGCGAAATACAAAATTTTGTAGGTCTGCGTATTTCGCAGCGGAGAAAATCTGCGGTAAGTCCTTGAACAACTGCTGGGCATCTATGATTTCACTTTTGTCAAGGTGCGCATAGGTTTCGATTTGCGTTTTCCAGTAGCGGGCAGTCTGCATCAGCCAGTCGCTTTCAGGCACCGAAAATCCTTTTTTATCTCTTCGCCATGAAATCGTATTTGGCAGTTCTTTATCTAAAGCATTTCTTAAAATAAATTTAGACCAACCATTGTGAATGAGGTCTTTAGATTGAAGTGACCTTGCTGTTTGCAAGAGCTCAGCGTCGTCGGCAAAGGGTGTTCTCGATTCGATGCTATACTGCATAGAGCAGCGGTCTTCCCAGCGCAAAAGACTTTTTAATTCGTGTTCTTGGCAATAATAAGCCAAGTGTGCTTGGAGGCGATCAAAGCGCTTTCTTTTCAGGGTAGGAACTTGACGCATATAGCTGAGTGCAGGATTTGTTTGCTTCGCAATTGCTATTTGTACTTTGGCCGGTAAAAAACCAATTAGATCTTTGAACCATTCTTTTAAGATGTACTTTTTTGAACTTGGCGAATTGCCAAGTTGTTTCCATTCGCGTAAAAACAAGGCCCATTGCCCTGTCCAGAAGAGTTCTTTGAAAAAGGTAGGGTAAAAGATTTGGTAGCCCGCAAATAATTCGTCGCCACCTTGGCCATCGATGAGAATTTTGATGTTTTGTTCGGCGGCACTTTTCATTACGCTACTTTGCGCAAAAGTACTGGTACTGAGCAGCGGAATATCTTGGTGGTATATGAGCTGAGGAAGTGCTTCAGTCAATTGCTGGCTATTCAATTCGGACACATGCCAAGTGGCATTGGTGTGCACGATTATTTGCTCGGCCCATTTGCGCTCATCCAAAGGAGAGTCGTTTGCTGCAGTAAAAGCGTGCAGCCCGTTGGCAAGCGCTGAAACGTTTGAACTTTTATTGATTTTTGCAGCGATGTGTAATAAACTGCTGGAGTCTAAGCCTCCTGATAAACAAAAACCAAGTGGTACGTCGGCTCTCAAGCGCAGAGCAACGGCGTTTTCGAGTTGTGCTTTGAACTCATTTTGCACTTTGTTGGCATCAATATGTGTTGTCTGGTAGTATTTCTCGATAGACTTTTGCTGGGTTGTTAAATTATAGCTGAGCGTATGGCCCGGTTGGAGTTCGTGGATGCCTTTGAAAAAACCTTCACTTTCTGTTTCAATTTTACTGAGTCCGAAATAGGTGAGCAAGGCTTTTGAATTGGCCGTAGCTTGGTAGCTCGGGATTTCAAGTAAAGCCTTTATTTCTGAAGCAAAACCAAAATGAGTGGAGTTGTCTAGGTAGTAAAAAGGCTTGACGCCGTAAGGGTCGCGGGCACAAAAAATGGTGTTTTGCTCTTGGTCGTAAATGGCAAAAGCCCACATGCCATTGAAGCGCTGCAGGCATTGAGCTCCCCAAAAATGATATGCTTGCAGCAAAACTTCTGCATCTGAGTTACTTTGAAACGTGGCACCAAGTGCTGAAAGTTCCTTTCGCAGTTCTAAATAATTATAGATTTCACCGTTGAAACTCAAGTAATACCGCTCATGAAGTTGCATGGGTTGTGCTGCGGCTGCACTCAGATCGATTATAGAGAGGCGGCGGTGCGCCAAGCCAAAGGCGGCATTTGCAAACCATTGAAGGCCGTCGCCATCGGGCCCTCGGTGGATCAGTTTTGCGCTTATTCGCGCAAGGGTGCTTTCACCTTGTGCAGCGTGTGCGCTATTTTTGACAACTAAACCAGCTATGCCACACATCTCAATTCAATTAAAGTCGAAGATCGAGCAGGTAAACAAAGCTGGCAATGGCTGCCGCACCTAATTCTAGCTCGCGCTTATTGACCGCCTCAAAGACATCTGAGGGCGCGTGGTG
>CANHBA010000066.1 GCA_947458985.1 Flavobacteriales bacterium | reverse complement strand
TAAATGAAGCGCATAGAACACCTTGGTATCGCAGTAGAAAATCTAGAAACAGCCATTCCACTCTACGAAGCATTGCTCAATACCTCCTGTTACAAACAAGAAGCTGTTGCATCTGAGGGTGTCAAAACCGCATTTTTTCAGGTTGGCGAATCCAAAATTGAATTGTTAGAAGCCAGTAACCCAGACTCTCCAATTGCCAAGTTTGTAGCTAAAAATGGGCCGGGTTTTCATCATGTGGCCTTCGAGGTAGAAGATATCGAAGCGGAGCTAGAGCGGCTGCAAAAAGCCGGTTTTCAGTTGATCCATCAGAGCCCCAAAGACGGCGCCGACAACAAACGCATAGCATTTTTACATCCCAAAGCTACGCATGGTTTGCTCGTAGAGCTTTGTCAGGAAAAAAGCGCATAAAATGCTGCTGCATCTTGATAGTAGTGCACTTGTAAACCTGCCTGTGTTGCGCCTTCAATGTGCTGCGGACTATCGTCTAGAAAAAGTACATCGGCGGGTTCAAAACCCATTTGCTGACAAACCCACACAAAAGTTTCCGGATGTGGTTTGCGTTTCCCAATTTCATGTGAAAGATAAATTGCGCTAAAAAAGTGCTGCATGGGTTGGGTAGTAACTTTCTGCCACGCGCGCTTCACCTCTATCCAATGTAACTCATTGGTATTGCTCAGCATATAAAGAGGAGTTGTTTTGGACAAGCGCTCCAATAATTTTATCTTCTCGAGAGGAAAAGAGCCCAACATTGCATTCCAAGCGGACACAACCTGATTTGGAGAAGTGCCGGACTGTGCAAAAGGCAACAATAAATTGACGAAGTGTTGAGGTGAAATTGCTCCGCATTCAAAACGGTCAAAAAGCTCATTTTGAGCTAACTGCGTATAGCGCTCTTTGAAGTCAACTACGCCTAATTGTTCGAACGCGCGCTCGGTTGCGTGGTAATCTATATCGATGAGGACGCCACCAAGATCAAAAAGGATGGCTTTATAAGCTTTCTGCATGGCTCAAAGTTAGCCCAAAAAGGCTATTTGAACCCATTCTAAATTAGCAATAATGACATTAAAATGACAATTACCGCACTTGTATCACTTAGCTTTGCGGTAAAGAAACGCGCCTTGTTGCAACAGCTCCATATTATCGCCTTTACGCACCGTCATCTCGATGTCAGTAAAATTGGGTTGTTACACATCGAAAAAGAGGCGCAAATTGCTCAGCTTCACGAGTTAAAAGAAGCACTTGGGCTCAAAGAACTCATGTTCTTAACCACCTGTAATCGCGTAGAAATCACGTTTGTCAATGATCAAGACCTCGACACTCCATTTCTAACACGCTTATTACAAACACTTTACCCTAAACTTGTTCCTATTCAATTAGAAGACTTCGTGCGCAAAGCCGAGGTGTTTTCCGGAAGCTCAGCCGTACAGCATGCGCTTTCTGTGGCTTCTTCTATCGACTCCATGATTATCGGCGAGCGCGAAATTATTACCCAAGTACGTTTGGCCTACGAACACTGCCACGCACTTGGCCTCACCGGCGACCTCCTTCGTTTGCTCATGAAAAAAGTGATCGAAACTGCCAAACAAGTCTACACCGAGACCAGCATCTCCACCAAACCTGTTTCGGTTGTATCCTTAGCTTACCAATACCTCAAACAACTCAACATTCCTTTAGAAGCACGCATCCTAATTGTAGGAGCTGGTGTCACCAACACCACCATGGCGCGCTTTCTGAAAAAACACGGTTTCAAGAATTTCCAGGTATTTAACCGCTCTTTGGCAAATAGCCAAAAACTAGCAGCTGAAATCCGTGGAAATGCCTATTCCCTAGACGAACTCCCTTCCTACCAGCTCGGTTTCGATGTGCTTATTACATGTACAGCTGCAGAAGGCGTTATCATCAACCCATCGCTTTATAAAACGCTTGTCAACGGTGAAACACAAGAAAAAATCATCATTGACCTCGCTATTCCGCAAGACCTCGACCAAGCTATTCTTGCCAATCATGCAGTCAAATACCTTTCGATTGAATACCTCCAACGCATTTCCAATGAAAATGTCAAGGAGCGTTCCAAAGAACTTCAGCAGGTAGAAGAAATCATCGCCAATGCACGCTATGAATTCCAACACCTCCTGCGCGAGCGCAAAGTAGAAATCGCCATGCGCGAGGTTCCTGCTCAGGTCAAAGAATTGCGCGCCACAGCCTATTCTGAAATCTTCAAAGAAGACCTCGACACCCTAGACCCGCAAGCAAAAGAAGTACTCGACAAAGTAGTAAGCTACCTCGAGAAAAAATACATCAGTGGCCCCATGAAACTGGCCAAAGAAATCATCCTCAATCATGCAGACTAAACCGCTCATCCGCATCGGTACACGCGGCAGCGACCTCGCCTTATGGCAAGCCCATTTTGTGAAAGCTCAATTAGAAAACCTCGGTTGTGAGGTGCAACTCCAAATCATTGTAACGCAAGGCGACCGCATCCAAGACCTCAGCTTCGACAAACTAGAAGGCAAGGGCTTTTTTACCAAAGAAATTGAAGCGGCGCTGCTCAATAACGACATCGACCTCGCTGTACATTCGCACAAAGACCTCGAAACCAGCCAACCAGAAGGCTTGTACATCGGTGCGGTGTCTTACCGCGAAGACCCATCCGAACTTTTGCTCATGCGCAAAACCGCTCAAGACCCTACGCAGCATTGGGGCCTCAAAGCAGGCGCTATAATTGGCACTTCATCTGCCCGCAGAAAATCAATCATTAAAGCGTTGAGACCCGATCTTCAAATCGAAGAATTGCGTGGCAACGTGCCAACCCGTATCGACAAACTGCGCGCTGGCCATTACGATGCTATCTTACTTGCCAATGCCGGTGTGAGCCGTTTGCAACTGGCCCTAGACGACCTCCATACGCTTGTGCTCGACCCAACCGAATTTGTTCCGGCGCCCGCTCAAGGCGTTTTGGGTTTGCAAATTCGTCAAAACGATGCAGCAACTCAAGCAATTGTGGCACAACTCAATCATGCAGAAGTCGCTTCTCAAATTGCCATAGAACGCGGCGTATTGCAAGCTTTGCAAGGTGGTTGCCAATTACCTTTAGGTGTATACTACGGTCAAGACAAAATTTACGCTGCCCATGCAGCTTCATCTCAAATTGCTGCCCAATTTTATCAATTCGATTTAAGCGCCAGCATTTCAGAAATTACAGCTACCCTTCAAGCTCAATGAGCCGTATCTTTATTTCTAAAGACCCCAAAGACCTCAGCATTGAGCTCCAAGCACTCGTTCAAAAAGGTGTGCTCGAAGCGCAATCTCTTATTGATTTCAGTGCTGTTCCTTTTGCGTGCCCTCCTGCCCACGACATCCTCTTTATAGCGAGTATTCGTGCCGCCGATTTCTTTTTTGCCACTTGCCAAACAAGTGCGCAAATTGCTTGCGCTGGGCTAGAAACCGCCAAAAAAGTAGCGGAGCGCTATCAAAAAGAAGTGCATTTTATTGCCCAACAGTCTGACCAACCAGTACTCGAAGCACAAAAATTCAATGTTTGGCGAAACGGCAGAAGCGTTTGCTTTCCGAGTAGTCAGTTGTCTGTAGGCACTTACGCGGCTATGATCCCGCAAAGTGAAAAAACCATTTTGCCTGTTTACAACACCCGCTTCAAAAATTTACAAATCAAAGAAAAAGACATCTATGTTTTTTCTTCTCCGAGCAATGTCCGTGCTTTTCTAGAGCACAACACCATCTCAGCTCAAGCGCAAGTTGTTGCCTGGGGAAGCTCCACCGCCCAAGAATTGGAAAAAAAGCAAATAAGTGTCAGTAAAGTACTCAATGGGCAACAACAAGCTGACCTCATCACTTGGCTCAGTAAAGTGCTTTAATTTGTACCTTCACGTATGAAATTTGAGCAAACCGATCACATCAGCCCTGATTTAATTCGCTTATTTGAAAATACCGTATTGGGAACCAACGGCGCTAAATACAAGCACCTAGATGTGACCCAAAGCGTGGCACATACCGATCACCCCCTGAGTTTTTCCTTGCGCCGACGCGAACAACTCATTGCCAACATCACCTTCTGCAAACGTCCATTTGGTTTGTATTTGCGCTATTTCGCTTTTGATAAACGCTTTCAATCCAAAGGGAAGGCACGCATGAATCCGAAGTCGCAAATCAAGCAAGAAATCGAAAGTGTGTTCAATGATATCACGACCAGATATCCAGGAAGCCAAGGTTATTGTTATGCTTATATAGACGCCAAAAATATCCGCAGTAAATGGATGAGTGAAACATTTGGCTTCCAAACCAAGGCCTACCTCGCCACTCAAAGTTTCAGCCGTATTTGGCCAAAAGCCAATTCTACGCTAAAGCAAGAGCGCATGAGCCCTGAACTTTTTGAAACCATCGAGAAGAACTACAGCCATTACACAGCCTATTTTACCCATTTTTTTGAAAAAGGAACGGTCTATTCTATTTTTGATCCAAACGGGAGGCGCCTTGCCTTTGCACAATTTCATAAAGTGCGCTGGGAAATACAAAGGCTACCGGGCAAACTTGGTGGGTTGCAAGTCAAACTTTTACCATACATTCCATTTATCAATAAATTGATTCAACCCAAAGAGCATACTTTTTTAGTGCCAGAAGTAGTGTGTAATCCGTCGGGCAATATAGCCGATGTGCAACGCCTATTTGAAGCCGTACTAGCTAAAGAGCAACTTCATTCGCTGCTGTGGTGGAACGATACCCGCGATGGTTTGTATCAAAAAGCCCAACAAACATTTTCCTGGGGCCTGTTGCACAAAATAATTGGTGTTGCAAAAGTTGATGTCGTCGTAAGAGGCAATTTCGAACCGAAAGAACCAATTTTTATTGCGGCCTTTGATATGGTTTGATTTTACGCATCGCAATAAGAACCGATTTAAGTATAGGATAAAAGCCTTGTGATGAAGAGCTCTCTTATACGTTTGTCAAGCACTACTTTTTCTTTCAAATAATATTGATATTCCTCATGGGTTAAAAGCCCAACTGTCATTCCAACCAAACGTTGTAAATAAGGTGTATGCTTTGAAAAGAGTTTGGCCAAAAGCTGGCGGCGTTCTTCTAAGGTATTTGCTTTTTGAACAGGCTGAAAAATAGGATTTTCTTGCCATTCGTGCAGAAAGAGGTCGTGCTGAAACTTCAAAATAGGACGCAGGACCTCGTTTTGGAATTGTTCGGCAGCACTGAACTCAGTTGCTTCTCTTTGAATTTGTGGCCTGAGTTGGATCAGTTGCTCATTAGTTCTCATGCCTCTTCAGACAAATCTAGCAGTCGAATGTTCGGATAAAACTCCTCGAGGTAACCCACCAAGCGCTCTTCGTCAGGGTTGGCTGTGAAAAACAAGGACTTGCTTTTAGGAAGGCTCTCTGTAAGACGCACAATATAACCCTTGTGGCCAGCGCGCATTTGTTCGTCCAAACCTAAAATGATAAACAGTTTGAGTTTCTTGATATTGAAGCCGTTTTGAAAATACAACTCTGCCATTCTGCGGGTGGTGCCTACAATAATTTCGGTGCCATCGAAGAGGTCGTTACGTTGTTGGAGTTTATTGCCTTTCTCGACAACTAAATCGACGGTAAGGTCTTTGGGTTTGGCGAGCTGCACAAATTCGGCATGAATGGCTCTAGCTTGCACATCGCTGGTGCAAAGAATGATGGCTCTGGGCGAACCTTCTTCGGGTTGTGGTATGACTTCATCTACAAAAGGCCAAAGCTTCATTTGGTATTGCTCAGGAAGCGCCGAAACAAGTAAATACTGTGAGGGCTGCAATGCTTTTTGAATACTTTCCATGGTTATGATTGTAGTTTGGGGTTGTCGTGATGGCGTGTGGCATCGCGCTTCGTTTTTTTCTCTAGGTTTTGTACCAAGGCGGCGTCTAGGTCTATGCCGGTTTGGTTGGCCAAACAACAAAGCACAAAAAGGATATCGGCCATTTCGTCGCCGAGGTCTTTATTTTTATCGCTTTCTTTTTCAGATTGTTCGCCATAGCGTCTGGCCATGATGCGAGCGAGTTCGCCTACTTCTTCCATTAAAACGGCCATATTGGTCAGTTCGTTGAAGTACCGAACGCCGAGCGTCTGGATCCAGTGATCCACTTTTGCTTGCGCTTCTTTGATTTCCATGTTACAAAGGTATCAAAACCTCTCGTTGATATGCTTACCTTTGTATAGTATGGAAAAATTGAGCAATTTCATCAACGGACAATATGTTGCACCTCAAAACGGGTGCTATATCGATAACTACGAGCCAGCCACTGGCCAAGTTTATTCGTTGATCCCAGATTCCGATGCCCACGACGTAGAGGCAGCAGTACAAGCAGCAGAAGCCGCATTCCCCATTTGGTCATCAATGGGCATAGAGGGGCGCGCCCAAGTGCTGCGCAAACTTTCCGAAGGCATAGAGGCCAATATGGCTGCTTTTGTGGCTGCTGAGTCCAAAGACAACGGAAAACCAGTAAGTCTTGCACAACATGTAGACATCCCAAGAGCTGTCTCCAATTTTCATTTTTTTGCAACTGCAATTGAACACTTCGCTTCGGAGTCGCATCAAATGGAAGGTGTTGGTCTGAACTATACAACCCGCAAACCGATTGGTGTGGTGGGTTGTATTTCGCCTTGGAATCTTCCCTTATACCTTTTCTCTTGGAAAATTGCACCGGCGTTAGCGGCTGGCAATTGTGTGGTGGCTAAACCTTCTGAAGTAACGCCTTACACCGCATTCATGCTCGGCAAAATTGCCAAAGAAGCTGGTATGCCCGATGGCGTGCTCAATATTTTACACGGCACCGGCCCAAGCGTTGGCGATGCCATTGTGAAGCACCCCAAAATCAAAGCTATCTCATTTACAGGAGGTACCAAAACCGGCGAATACATCGCGCAAACTGCCGGCCCTATGTTCAAAAAATTATCGCTTGAACTCGGCGGCAAGAACCCTAATATCATTTTTGCCGACTGCGATTTCAAAGACGCACTCAGCACAACCATTCGCTCTTCTTTTGCCAATCAAGGACAAATTTGCCTCTGTGGCTCTCGCATTTTCATTGAGCGTTCGATCTACGAACCTTTCAAAGAAGCATTTGTAACAGCGGTTTCCAAAAGTAAAGTGTCGTTCCCCGAAGATCCTGAAGCCAAACTAGGCGCAGTTGTTTCAAAACCACACATGGAAAAAATCTTAAGCTACATCGAGCTAGCCAAAGAAGAAGGCGGTACCATTCTTTGTGGTGGCAAAAGAAAAATATTACCTGGCGCTCATGCCGACGGTTACTACATTGAGCCTACCATTATTGAAGGTTTGCATTACCAATGCCGCACCAACCAAGAAGAAATCTTTGGTCCAGTGGTTACCATCACCCCTTTTGACACCGAAGAAGAAGCGCTCACCATGGCCAACTCAACCCAGTATGGCTTGGCTGCTACCGTCTGGACCTCCGACCTCAAGCGCGCGCACCGCGTTGCCGATTTGGTACAAGCCGGCATCGTTTGGGTCAATGCATGGTTGGTAAGAGACTTACGCACACCATTTGGCGGCGTCAAAGCCTCTGGTGTGGGCCGCGAAGGCGGATGGGAAGCCTTGCGTTTCTTTACCGAAGCCAAAAATGTGTTTATCAAATATTGATTTGATGATTTGATGATTTGATGATTTGATGATTTGATGATTTGATAGATTAAAAACCATCAAAAAAATATAATTTCATTGTGTATTATAATGAATTACAAAATGAAATACTGCATCTTATTTTTTCTCCTCCTTTCACTTGGTGCCTATGGCCAAATCAAACCGGCACTTTTCCAATTCAAGACAGATACCGTATTCCAATGGCATTACCATTTTGGCGATGAATTCAGTGCACCTAACGTTGATGTCAATAAATGGTACCCGCGCTATCCTTGGGGAGGCTTATTGCTCGACCAAAGCCAATGGGCAGTACCCGAAATGCTGTCACAAAAAAATGGTTGGCTTCATTTAGGTGCCAAAGAGTTTGGCGAGAAGGCAGCAGTACCCAACTGGATGATCAACCAACAACAAGCCAAAGAGTTGGGCTTGAACATCAAAAATGACTCCGTTTACCTCGACTACCTGACCTCCTGCATTTGGAGTGTCGATACCTTCCGTTATGGCTACTTTGAATGTAGAGCCGTTGTGCCTAAAGGCAAAGGATTGTGGCCAGCCTTTTGGCTTTTTGGTCAGAATGGCAAAGACGAAATCGATATCATGGAATGCAAGGGAGAGCGCCAAAATGATGTGCATGTCGATATGCACCTGCCGGAGCGCAAAGATTATGTTAAAAACAACATCGGCTTCAAAAAAGACTGGGGAGGTTGGATCCGCATGAAAGATCCTATTGTGAACGATACCGTCATCTACTCGGGCGTGTGGTTGCCGAATTCACTTACGTATTTTGTGAATGGCGTGCCCGTCTCGCATTTTGACGGCGACTTTGCTACTCCTATGAACGTCATTGTCAATTTAGCGGTTGCCCGAGACAACTACCCCTTTAATCCGGGCCCCGATGCCCAAACATTTTTTCCTGCCGATTACCAAGTAGATTACGTCAGGGTTTGGAAATTGGAGCCAAACGCCGCTCAAAAAATGAAGGGGGTTCCTCAAATTGACCTCCAAGAAAATGGCTGGATTCCCGTGGAGAAAGAAGTCCTCAAAAAGAAAATACCCCTTATTTACCCTAAGAAGGAACTACAAAAAGAACTCGGATTTGTGAGTCTTATTCCAGTTTCCAATGATAATTACTTTGTTCAGGTCAATGGCAATGGGGAAGTTCAAGTGAGCGCTTGGGTGAAGGGAATTGAACAAACCAAAATTGTAACCGAAATTGCAAAATTTAAAGGCGAGAATATACTCGGAAAAGATATTTCTATTCAATTAAAAGACGCGCCGAGAAACATTGAATTGCGCATTTCTTACGACGGGAAAACCATTTCGTATTTTCCTTTTAATTAGGCGAATTTTTTTCTTTTTCTTTAAATCGATAACCCGCAACAAACTTCAAAGCAAAATAAATTTGACGGTATTTCAAGTCGTCGAAACGAATGCTCTTGTTGTCAAAATCAGTTACAATAAAAAAGAATTTTTCATCCGAAGAATAGCCTCCCATTAGGCGAAGATCGAAGCGAGGCGCCAAGCCCAAACGAATTTTAGAGTAAGCCGAAGTTTCGTATTCCTTGAATTGTACAACAGGGCCTACGCCCGCCCAACCGCCGATTTGCCAATTGTTTTTCCGATTGACATAAGCTACTCCGGGAGCCGCGCCAAAATCAAAGGCTTGAAGCTTGGTGACAGCAGTGAGGTCTTGCCCTGGGAGTTGTAACGTGCCTGGAATTAAACTTTCGCCGCGGTTACCCGATCCAAAAAAATTCATGGTCCCTTTCAAATACCACGTTACTATTTGTTGGTTATAATGGGCTCGCTTTCCGAGCAAACCATTCATCTGAAAATCAGCATTCCTAAAATACCAAGCATTGAGCATAACATTGACGGAGTATGCTTCAGGAAGTATAAGCGCAGGTTGTCTAAGGCCATATCCGATGGTCGATTTGAACTCAAAATCGTACCAAACCTTATTATAAGTGAGGTCGTAGGCGAAATTATACTGGGTGGTTTTGCCAAATTTATTATTGGGGCGCAAATTACCAACAACCGGGAAGCCTACACGTAGATGAAACCATTTGTAGGCAAAACCCAAGCCCAAAAACGGACTAAAATTGTTCTTGTAGGCCAGTGAAGATTGCTGCGTGCTAAATGGGTAAGCGATCCGAAACGGGTTGACATTATAGCCTAAGTCGGCATACATCACGGGCCTATGCCGAAAACTCTCCAAGGCCGAATTTTGGGCCAAGGAAAATGTGCTCCATAAAAAGAGACAAAAACTAATGCGTAATCCCTTGCTCAAGCCCTAAGATAAACGCGTAATTTTTAGCGCGCTCTAAACGCTCCACAGTGCGACCCGAACCTCCGCCATGGCCGGCATCCATGTTGCACTCAAAAATAAGTGCTTCTTGATTAGTGCGCAGCGTGCGCAGTTTGGCTACGTATTTGGCTGGTTCCCAATATTGCACTTGAGAGTCGTGATAACCCGACGTCACATACATAGCTGGATAATCCATTGCATGCAAGTTGTCGTAAGGGGAATATTTCAATAAATAATAGTAATAGTGCGGGTCATTTGGATTGCCCCATTCTTCGTATTCACCAGTTGTAAGCGGAATGCTTTCGTCTAGCATAGTGGTCACTACATCAACGAATGGCACCTCCGAAACAATACCTTTAAAGAGATAAGGCGCCATGTTGACAACCGCACCCATTAATAAACCACCTGCACTGCCGCCATTGGCATAAATGCGCGCTGGATCGCAGTAGCCCATGTGCCCCAAGTATTCTGCAGCATTGATGAAATCGGTAAACGTGTTGATTTTCTTGTCAAACTTACCGTTCTGATACCATTCTTCACCCAAATATTTACAACCTCGAATATGCGCCGTTGCAAAAACAAAACCGCGGTCCACTAAAGACAAACGCGTTGGGCTAAAAATATCGGGTAAAGTATAACCATAGGACCCATAGCCATAAAGCAACAAAGGTGCTTTTGCTAAATCTGTTCCTTTTTTATACATGATGCTCACCGGAATTTGGGTGCCGTCGTTGGCAGTAGCCCAAACGCGTTGAGATGCATAATTATCAGGATTAAACTGAGGATCTCTGAGTTTTTTCTCAAAGAAAATTGCTTGTTGACCACTTTTTAAATCATAGGTATAAACCCTAGAAGGTGTGGTCATGGAATTATAGACGTAATACAATTTATTGGCAGCGTAGTCGTCGTTCATAGCCAAACCGAGGTAATACGTTTCGCC
>CANHBA010000065.1 GCA_947458985.1 Flavobacteriales bacterium | reverse complement strand
CTCCGTCGAATTTTGCTTTCTTCCTTAGAAGGTTTTGCAATTTCGTCCATCAAAATTCAAGGTGCAGACCACGAATTCACAACCCTCAAAGGAATTGTTGAAGACGTAACTGAAATCGTCTTGAACCTCAAGCAAGTTCGCTTCAAGCGCCAAATAGAAGGAACAGATTCAGAAACTGTAATCGTTTCTATCAGCAACCAACAACAACTCACTGCTGGTGACCTCGGCAAATTCACAAGTGCATTTCAAGTATTGAACCCTGACCTAGTGATCTGCAACATGGAATCTTCAGTGAAGTTTGAAATGGAGCTTACTATTGTCAAAGGACGTGGTTATGTACCAGCTGAAGAAAACAAATCAGCAAACGCACCTTTTGGAACGATCTGCATCGACTCAATCTTTACACCTATCGTTAATGTTCAATACAGCATTGAAAATTACCGTGTAGAACAAAAGACTGACTACGAGAAATTGGTTTTCAATATCAAAACTGACGGTTCAATTCATCCAAAAGATGCCTTGAAAGAAGCTGCAAAGATTTTGATTCATCACTTTATGCTCTTCTCTGATGAGCGCATCACGCTTGATAGCGAAATCAAAGCAGAATCTGAAGAATTCGATGAGACTTCATTGCATATGCGTCAACTCCTCAAGACAAAGTTAGTAGACATGGACCTTTCTGTTCGTGCACTCAACTGCTTGAAGGCTGCAGACGTAGAAACACTCGGAGACCTCGTATCCTATGCTAAATCTGACTTATTGAAATTCAGAAACTTTGGCAAGAAATCATTAACTGAGCTAGAAGACCTCGTCGATAGCAAAGGCTTGACTTTCGGGATGAATGTCGCAAAATATAAATTAGACAGAGATTAAGATTTTAAGTCATGAGACACGGAAATAAAGTAAATCACTTAGGAAGAAAGACTGGCCACCGCAAAGCGATGCTTCAAAATATGGCTTGTTCTTTGATCGAACACAAGCGCATCACTACCACTATTGCAAAAGCAAAAACATTGCGCGTATTTATTGAGCCTTTGCTCACCAAATCAAAAACCGACTCTACCCACTCTCGTCGCGTTGTTTTCTCTTACTTACAAAGTAAAGAAGCCGTAACAGAATTGTTTAGAGAAGTTGCTCCTAAAATTGCAACACGCGATGGCGGTTATACTCGCATCATCCGCACAGGTTACCGTTTAGGTGACAACGCAGAAATGTGTATGATCGAACTCGTCGATTTCAACGAACTATACAACAACAACGCTGGCAAGAAAACAACACGTCGTTCACGTCGTGGTGGTAAAGCAAGCGAAGGCGCTACAGCTGTAGCTACCGAAGAAACAACAACAGCAGTTGTTGAAGAGACACCGGTAGCCGAGGTTGTTGAAGAGACACCAGTTGCTGAAGTTGTTGAAGAAGCTCCAGCAGCAGAGGTTGTTGAAGAGGCACCAGTTACTGAAGTTGTTGAAGAAACGCCAGCAGCAGAATCTACTGAAGAAGCAACAACTGCAACTGAAGAAGAGAAAACTGAAGAATAAATTGACAATATGTTGATAAAAAAGGCGGACTATGTCCGCCTTTTTTGTTTTTATGACCCTCCAATTTTGTTAAAGTCCGTAATTTTGGAGAAAATTTATAAATGCAGCAAAATCAAGCAGCCATCCTATTACTAGAAGATGGTACCGTATTCAAAGGCATTGCCATTGGCAAAATTGGTACAACAGGCGGTGAAATCGCTTTTAATACAGGCATGACCGGCTATCAAGAGGTGTTTACTGATCCCTCCTATCTCGGACAATTACTCATCATGAACACAGCTCACATCGGTAATTACGGTGTGCATAAAACTGAAATCGAATCAGAATCTATCAAAATTTCGGGTTTAATTACCAAAAAGTTCTCTAATGGCTACTCCAGAGTTGCTGCAGAAGAATCGCTTCAGGCACTCATGGAAAGAAACGGCACTGTTGGCATCTCTGATATCGATACCCGTGCACTCGTGCGTCATATCAGAAACAAAGGAGCCATGAATGCCGTAATTTCATCAGAAATTCTAGACATTGCTGCCCTTACAGAAAAACTCAAAGAAGTCCCTTCGATGGACGGCCTTGAACTCTCTTCACGCGTGACCACAAATGAAGCTTACGAAGTTTGTCCAGAAGACGCTAAATACCGCGTTTCTCTTCTTGATTTTGGTGTCAAGAAAAACATTGTGCGTTGTTTGGTAGAACGAGGCTGTCATGTGAAAGTATTTCCAATGACCGCAAGCAAAGCAGAACTAGATGCGTTTGAGCCAGATGGCTACATGCTCTCCAACGGCCCTGGCGACCCTTCTGTCATGACAGAAAGTATTGCACTTGTCAAAGAAATTGCCGCTGACACCAAACCTGTTTTTGGTATTTGCTTGGGGCATCAAATTCTCGGACTAAGCCAAGGCTTAAAAACCATCAAGATGTTCAATGGTCACCGTGGCATCAATCATCCTATATTAAATTTAAAAACGGGTAAAGGCGAAATTACTTCACAAAATCACGGTTTTGTAATCTCTAAAGAAAGTATTGCCTCCAACCCAAATATTGAAGTCACACACGAGCACCTAAACGACCAAACCGTTGCAGGCATTGCACTCAAAGACAAACCCGTGTTTTCGGTTCAATACCACCCAGAAGCATCGGCTGGCCCACACGACTCCCGTTACCTCTTCGACGACTTCATTTCTAACTTGCACCAATACCAAATCAAATGAGTTTTATTGCCTCTATCCATGCCCGCCAAATCTTAGATTCACGCGGAAACCCAACAATTGAAGTTGATGTACTCACCGAAAATGGCGTACTCGGACGAGCTGCAGTGCCATCGGGTGCTTCTACGGGTATTCACGAGGCTGTTGAGCTACGCGATGGCGATTCATCAAAATACATGGGCAAAGGTGTACTCAAAGCAGTTGAGAACGTCAATAACACTATCCAAAATGCCTTACTAGGCATGGACGTTTTCGAACAGAAAAAAATAGATTACCTCCTCCTCGCTTTGGACAACACGCCTAATAAATCAAATTTAGGCGCCAATGCCATCCTAGGAACATCTTTGGCAGTAGCTAAAGCGGCAGCTGCAGAAGCTGGTCTTAGTTTGTTTCAATATATTGGAGGTGTAGGCGCGGTCACCATGCCCGTTCCCATGATGAACATCCTCAATGGAGGCTCGCATGCAGACAACCTCATCGATATCCAAGAATTCATGGTCATGCCGTTTGGCGCAAGCAGTTTCTCTGAAGGTTTGCGTTGGGGCACCGAAGTATTTCACCACCTCAAAGCAGTTTTAAAAGCGAGAGGGATGTCGACAAACGTTGGCGACGAAGGTGGTTTTGCGCCGAGTCTTGGTTCCAACGAAGAAGCTCTTGAAGTGGTCATGGAAGCCATTCAAAAAGCAGGCTTTACACCTGGAAAAGACATGTTCATTGCCCTCGATGCCGCAGCATCTGAGTTCTACGATGAAGCCACGGGCACTTATAATTTTGCTTCAACGGGTGAATCCAGAAATTCTGAAGAAATGGTGGCGTTTTGGGCCGATTGGTGCGCGCGTTATCCAATCATCTCCATTGAAGATGGCCTTGCCGAAGACGACTGGGCTGGTTGGAAATTAGCTACAGATCAACTCGGTCAGAAAATTCAGTTAGTGGGCGACGACCTTTTTGTAACAAATACCAAAAGACTTCAACAAGGTATCAATCAAGGAGTTGCCAACTCGATATTAGTAAAAGTCAACCAAATTGGTACGCTTACCGAAACCATAGAAGCCGTCAATTTAGCAACGCGCAATGGCTATACATCAGTCATGAGTCACCGCAGTGGCGAAACCGAAGACAACACTATTGCTGATTTAGCGGTTGCCTTGAACTGTGGGCAAATCAAAACGGGTTCGGCTTCGCGTTCAGATCGTATGGCTAAATACAATCAGTTGTTGCGCATCGAAGAAGAACTCGAAGAAGCAGCTGTCTACCCCGGACTAAACTTCAAGTATATCCGTTAATTGGCGCGTTTCAACCTTCGTGTTTACGCCCTCATCATCAATGAATTTGACGAAATTCTACTTTCCGACGAATGTCGTTTTGGACAATTCTTCAGTAAATTTCCTGGCGGTGGTGTAGAAGCGAATGAAGGCATTCAAGCAGCTCTCCATAGGGAACTAAAAGAGGAACTCAACTTGGAGGTAGCTCATGTGGAGTTCTTCTATGTCAATGATTTCTATCAGGCTTCGGCCTTTGACAGCAGTAGTTTGATCGCTTTTTATTACCGCATAGTACTTCCTAAAAGTACCTTTTTAGCAAACGAAAGCTATTCCATTCCCTTTTCAGAAGAAATAGAAAAACAACGGTGGGTACCTTTGAACTTAGTGCACAAAGAGCAACTCACTTTTCCTATTGATCAGGTGGTATTAGAGAAATTAAAAAATCAGACCAAAGGCTATTGATGTCCTGCATAAAGTATTGCAGATACTATAAAAGTAGCATTTGAAGAAGATGGCGGTTTATTTTTTAAAATTGGCAGCAACTACCAAATCTTTGGTTCCGTGTGTCCAAGCATAAAAGCCTTCGCCAGACTTCACGCCTTTTTTTCCAGCCATGACCATATTGACCAAAAGCGGACACGGAGCATATTTTGGATTGCCAAAACCGTCGTGCAAAACTTCGAGGATCGCCAAACATACATCTAGACCAATGAAATAGGCTAATTGCAGTGGGCCCATCGGATGTGCCATACCGAGTTTCATGACGGTATCGATTTCTTCCACACCTGCAACGCCTTCAAACAAAGTATAAATCGCTTCATTGATCATCGGCATTAAAATACGGTTGGCTACAAAGCCAGGGTAGTCATTGACCTCAACCGGGACCTTCGACAAACTGCGCGAAGTTTCCATGATGAGTTGCGTCACTTCATCTGAAGTAGAGTATCCACGGATGATTTCAACGAGTTTCATGACCGGAACCGGATTCATGAAGTGCATACCAATCACTTTTTCAGGGCGCGTAGTGACTGCCGCAATTTTGGTAATAGAAATTGAGGAGGTATTGGTAGCTAATATAACTTCTGGTGCTGTAAGTGCATCGAGGTCTTTGAATATTTTCAGTTTGAGATCTACGTTTTCAGTAGCGGCTTCTACCACTAACTCCACGTTCTGAACGCCTTCTGACATATTTGAATAAGTAGAAAGGTTTTGAAGGGTTTGTGCCTTTTGTTCTTCTGTGAGGCTGCCTTTTGAAACCTGACGGTCGAGGTTTTTGGTAATCGTGCCTATTGCGCGTTCCAAGGCTGCTTCTGAAACATCGATTAAGTTGACGTTATATCCAAATTGGGCAAACACGTGCGCGATGCCATTTCCCATGGTGCCTGCACCAATTACTGCTACGTTTTTCATTTTGTCGAAAGTTTACGCAAATATAGTGCTACTTGCGTATTTGCCCTAAAAATGCAGACATTTTGATTTGATTATCTTTGTAGGGTTAGCTCATTTATGTATACGCGCCTTCGCACTTATTTTTCAAACTCCGGACTGCTTCGCAATTCAGCGACACTGATTGTTGGCACGGTGCTGGCTCAACTCATACCCATTCTTTTTCAGCCTTTATTGCGCCGCATGTTCAGTGCCGAAGAATTTGGAACTGCTGCGCTTTATATCACTGCTGTGGGCATGCTCGTGGCTATTGCCAATCTTAAATACGAAAGCGCTATTGTACTGCCCAAAGAAGACCAAACAGCCCATGAACTCATGAGTGGTGGTGTACTGATCAGCGCTCTGCTCTCCATTGTGATTTGGTTGCTCATCCATTTCGGTATGAATGAAGATTACATTGTTCAAAGATTCGAACTTGACCATGACGCTTCATGGTATTTACATTTGCTGCCTTTGAGTGTTTTTCTAGTCAGTAGTTTTCAATGCTTCAATTATTACCTCATTCGCAAAAAGGCTTTTAAAGATTCAGCAAAAAACAAAGTTTATCGACGAACAACAGAGGCGCTTACTCAAACGAGCAGTGGTTATTTAAACGTAGGAAGTGGTTTACTGCTGGGGAATCTTATTGGCGATTTCGTGAATTTTATTGGTGGATACCTACAGGCCGCTAAAAAGGGATTTTCGTTTTCCTTCGAGTTGAAAAAAATCATACCAACCCTCAAGCAATACTGGCAATTTCCGGTGTATCAGGCGCTGCCATCTTTGCTCAATACCATCAGTTTAACGCTACCTGTTTTCATTGTAAATGCCGCCTTTGGAAATGCCCATACAGGTCAATACGATCTCAGCCGACTCGTGCTTTCTTTACCAATGGCGCTCATCTCCATTGCGCTTTCCCAAGTTTATTTGCAGCATCAGGCCGAAAAAATCAGAAACAAACAAGAAATCAAGCACGATTTCAAAAAGGTCAGCCAAAGTTTGTTCTTGCTCAGCCTTCCCTTTGCACTGGTTTTATTTTTCTTGGCTACTCCTGTATTCTCTTTTGTTTTCGGACCCCAATGGCGCTTAGCTGGGGAGCTTACGGCGGTGCTCATTTTTGGTCAAACCCTGAAATTTATTGTGTCGCCGCTGAGTTCAACCCTAGTGGCACTACAAGAGGTGCGTTACAGCGCCATTTGGCAAACCTTGTATTTTGTAAGCATGCTTTGGCTCTATTTCAACCCAGGCGCTACTATCCAAGCGTTCGTCTTGCGCTATTGTCTAATTGACCTTGTGGCTTACAGTCTTTATTTCGGCCTGATTTACACGCGCATTCAACATTACGAAAAACAGCGATGATGAAACAATTCAGTGCTTTTATAAAAGCGCATCCGTACTTCACTAGCTATTTGTTTGTCTTTGGACTGCTTCAAATTGGTTTGCTCAACACTTCCGGATTTACTTATGCAAGCCCCCTATTTTTTCTTTTTTTCGTGCCCTTCCTTCTTTTTTATTTTGGACTCCCATTTGAGAAATTGAAGTTCGAAACACCTTCTTTTAACCCACCCAAATTAGTGTGGATATTGCTTGGGTTGGGTGGACTAGTGGCTATCCTTCATTTAGGATGGCTCGGCAAAATTCCGTTTTTGGAGGCTTGGCAATCACAGCGCCTATCGGAAGCCAATCTCATTCGAAAAATTGGATCTGCAAGTTTGCCCAAGTGGCTGCATTATGCCAGTACGTGGTCGGTTAGGGCCCTTCTTCCAGCAAGTGCGTTGTTCTTTCTCATCAAGAAAAACAAAATTGGTTTTGCCCTGAGCTTAAGTGTAGGGGTTTTGTATGGTTTAGCCCTGTTGCAAAAAAGCTTAGTGTTGTGGGTGAGCATTCCGGTTTTAGTCTATTTCCTTACGCAACGCCAATGGATACGAGCCCTTTTGATGAGCGCCTTGACAGGACTTTTATTT
Source organism: Flavobacteriales bacterium (assembly GCA_947458985.1). GTDB lineage: Bacteria > Bacteroidota > Bacteroidia > Flavobacteriales_D > Crocinitomicaceae > UBA952. Next base: position 3,551 of record CANHBA010000065.1, on the reverse strand, counting down.
GTATTAGCGATTTTTGCCAACAATCCGCAATTACACGGTGGGGTCAATGATTTAAAAACGCCTACGCCATCCGAACGAAAATCAAGTCAGGTTTCGGAAGGTCTGTTCAAACGCATTTTTATTGTACCAGGCAAAACCCTTAGTATGTGGTTCAGTCATGTACCCAAAGACAAACCATTTTTACATGGCCGAGATTTTGGCCTGTATGCCAAACTCACAGGGCAAAAAACGGCCGACTACAACCTCGAACTGTATCCGCTTTTTTATCCGGAATACGCCAAGCAAGGCGTCAAAGGCAGTGTGAATACCGCACATTTTATGCGTTCCTATGCCAATTTTGGCTGGTGGAGCTTGCCATTGGCTGCCGCTATGCTCGCTCTATTTTTTCAGCTTTTAAACATTGTACATAGGAAAACACAAGGTAATTTGGCGTTTTGTCTGCAGATATTCCCGCTACTTTTACTGAGTTCAGGATCATTGCTCACCTTGCTTTTTAGTGGTGGCTGGGGTCTGATCATTTTGCTACTGTTTTTCAGTCCAAAACCGCAAGCTTCTGATGTCTAATTCTTTACGTATTTGCCACCTGACTAGCGTTCATCTCGATGGCGACATCCGTATCTTTCACAAGATGGCCAAAACCATGGTGCAAGACTTTGAAGTCCATGTGGTGGTGCCAAATACCACTTCGAGAATTCAAGATGGTGTCCAGATACATAGTTTTGCAGCCGAAACCCAAAAGCGCCATAAGAGAATGCAACAAACGGTAGATCTTGTCTTGCAGGAAGCCTTGCGCATCAATGCGGACGTCTACCAACTACACGACCCAGAATTATTGCGAATAGCACCTAAGTTACAAGCCATCGGCGCAAAGGTAATTTTTGATTCTCATGAAGATGTACCCAAGCAAATCATGGATAAATACTGGATTCCTTGGTTACTCAGAAAATTGATTTCTTTCGCTTATGCGCATTACGAAAAACGCGCTGCCAAGAAGCTAGATGGCATCATTTCCGTAACACCTGAAATCTGCAAGCGCTTCATGCGCTACAATCCAAAAGTAGCCCTTATTCGAAATTTTCCGTTGAAGGCTGAATTTCCAAGTCCGGATTGGAACCAAAAAGATGTTCAGCACTTTTGCTATATTGGCGGGCTCTATGCCTCAAGAGGTATCAAAGAAGTGGTCTTGGCAATGAAAGAAGTGGATGGCTTTTTACATTTGGCTGGTACTTTTGACGATCCATTGCTACTCGCCGAATTAGAAACTTCACGGGCCTGGAAAAAAGTGATTTACTATGGGCAGGTTGGCCGACCCGTTATTCAAGAAATTCTGCAGAAATGTTCAGTTGGTTTGGTAACTCTTCACCCAACGCCTAGCTACAAAGAAGCCTACCCCATCAAAATGTTTGAATATTTGGCGGCAGGTTGTGCAGTGGTAGCCAGCGACTTTCCTTTGTACAGAAATTTACTGCAAGATGCAAACTGCGGTGTTTTTGTAGATCCTAAAAACGAATTTGAAATTGCCAAAGCGCTACAGAAGCTCAGTACAAATGCTGAACAAACATTAGCAATGGGCAAGTCTGCACGCGCACACTTTGAAGCCAACTACAACTGGGAAAAAGAAACACAAACTTTAAGCGCATTTTATTTGTCGGTCTAAATGTCAAAAACGGAACGCATTTTCAATATTCTGCTGGTCGCATTTTGTGGCTTATGGTTGCTTTGGAAGACGCTCTCTGGACCCTTACTTATTCTACTGATTGTGGTGGCTATCACCGGAAGGTGGCGCCAAGAAAATTCTTTTCAAATTCAAAAAATACAAGGGCTTTGGGCGCTGTTATTTGGCGTTTATGCGCTGTCTCTTTTTTGGTCTGCTGCTCCCGATTTTCAAGCACTTGAAAGGAAATTAGCGTTGCTTGCCTTCCCGCTACTCTTTGCCTTTCGATGGAAAAATCCCTTGCCCTTGGCTCAAATGTGGCTTTCCCATACATTGGCTTGTATTGTGTTGCTGGCGATAGCCTATTACGATGCATTCATGTGTCAAATGCAATTAGGCAACAGCGTGCGCTGCTTCAGTACTACTTATTTCTCTCAAGTGCATCATCCCTCCTATTTTTCGGCATTTCTCATTTTTAGTATCATTGGTTTACTATTGGGCAAGGTTGCATGGTTTGCCGCCAAACCCCGATGGATCTCTTGGCTCTTGATCTGTATTTTTGGGGCAATGCACCTGCATTTAGGGACACTCGCCGGAATCCTAGCAATGGCTGCGGTTCTAATGACCTACACAACTTGGCAATTTTCTAAACGCTTCGGCTGGTTCTCGAGCGTATGGATTGGATTGGCGACCTTAAGCTTTGGCATTGTGTTGGCCCTTCAAAGTCAGGAAATCAAGGCAGATGCGCAAAACGCCTTTAACTTTACGCAAACTTACCTTGACAATCCGACAACATTCGTAAAAGGCAGAGAAGAACCGCTACAGGGCAATGAAGTTCGGCTGATCCTATGGACAGCAAGTTATCAAATTGGAAAACAAAACCCGTTTGGACTAGGTTTAGGCGGTTTGGAGCCCGCGTTGGCTCAAAAATTAAACCGATGGGGTTACCCACAACAAGCCAAAAAGGAGTTCAATCCGCACAACCAGTGGTTGCAAATCTGGAATGAAATCGGCTGGTTAGGCTTGGGTATTTTTGGATTACTCCTCAGTGCCTTAACCCTACACTTTTACCAAAATCGAAACCTAGCAGGGCTTTTACTGACCTTTGTATTTCTTATTTTCTGCCTCTTTGAAAGCATTTTGCAGCGCGAATCTGGCATCGTATTTTTCCTGTGTTGGTTGACCGCACTTTCCTTTATGAATAAAAGAACGACGTCGTGAAAATCCTGATCCTGACACAATACTACCCGCCTGAAATTGGCGCTCCACAAAACCGGCTGCACGAACTTGCCGTAAGGTTGCAAGCCAATGGTGTTGCAATAGAGGTCTTGACGGCTTTACCGAACTATCCCAAAATGGAAGTTCAAGAAGGATACCAAAAGCGCCAAAACCGAGAAGAAATCATTGATGGCATTCCGGTACACCGCGCCTGGATTTATGTATCTAAATCCAAAGGGATATTAGCGCGCCTACTCAATTATTTCAGTTTTGTGTGGACCGCTTATTGGCGCGGAAGAAAACTAAAATCCTTTGATTACCTAATGGTTGAAAGCCCGCCGCTGTTTTTAGGCTATTCGGCTATTGCATTAGCTAAAAAATTGAAGGCAAAGCTGATTTTTAATGTTTCGGATTTATGGCCAGAAAGTGCAGATAAATTGGGAGTTGTAACCAACAAACAACTTTTGAAACTGGCTTATAATTTAGAAGCAAGCTGTTATCAAAATGCACATTTGATTACCGGACAAACGCAAGGAATTGTTACTAATATTTCAAGTCGCTTTCCTGCAAAAGAAGTGTATTGGCTACCTAATGGCGTCAATATCGATTTTTACAACCCAAGTCATATTGATGAAGGAGATTTTAGAAATAAACACGGATTTTCAACTTCAGATATCTT
>CANHBA010000064.1 GCA_947458985.1 Flavobacteriales bacterium | reverse complement strand
CGACTCCAACACCGATGACCCTATTGCGCTCCAAGCCATTTTTGAAGCCCTATTGACACTCATTGACCAAACTGGCCTGAGTGTAGTACTGCCCATTCACCCGCGCACCAAAAACAAAATCGAAACTCTTTTAAGTATTGCCTTTCAAGAAAGAATTGCCGCTCAAGACAAACTCCTGATTACAGCACCTGCAGGCTTTCTAGACATGATTGCCTTGGAGCAAAATGCGAGATTAATTGTTACAGACAGCGGCGGTGTTCAAAAAGAAGCCTATTTCTTTGGCAAACCTTGCGTCATTTTACGCGAACAAACCGAATGGGTAGAGGTAGTGGAAGCTGGTGCAGCAATTTTGACCGGCGCCAACCAAGAGAAAATTTTAGACGCTGCCACCCTTTTGCTAAATAGACCTATGCAAACACGCTCAGATATCTTCGGCGACGGCCACGCAGCCACCTTTATTTGCCAAAAAATCCTGACTTCTCTCTAGTGCTGATCTACGTAGAATATATCACCGAGCGGCTACTCTACACCTTGTCGTTTGTTTTTTCCGAAAGGAAGGTTGCTTATCAGCTCACCAACGACGGCATTGCTTTTATTGCTGCAACAGGACCCAAAATCAATTACTCGAATAGAGATTTTGAAGACGCTATTCAGTTGGTTCCGGCAGCACTACTTTTTGATGATGACTTGCTGAAGGAAGCGCCAACAAAAGGGGCTTTCAATAGCACCGAGTGTCTTTGCTTCAACGGACAACCCGATTTGCTGGCCAGCATCTTTTACATGCTTAGCCGCATGGAAGAATACCAAAGCATCCAGACCGATGCCCTTGAACGCTTTCAGGCCAGTGCCTCTGTTGCAGCTGCACACAATTGGTTACAGGTACCAATTTGCGACATTTGGAGCGAAGCACTTATCCATTACTTGGAGCAAGCATTTAAACAGGAGCTTCAAGCGCAGCAACCACGCTTTCATTTTCAACCTACTTTTGACATCGATAATACCTTTGCTTACGCGCACAAAAACACGATTCGAACTTTTTTTGCCAATTGCAAGGACCTACTCTACCGCAGAACAGAAAGGGTAATGGATCGCAAAATGGTCCGTAAAGGTGCCAAAACAGATCCTTACGATACCTTTGATCAAATTTCAGAACTGGCCCAACACTTCCCAGACACCAAAGTTTTTTGGCTACTAGGCAACTACACCAAACTCGATAAAAACCTCTCGCACCTCAACCTGCCGCAACAAGACAAAATACGCCAAATTGCAGCACATGCCGAAATAGGCATCCACGGCAGTTCGCTCACCCAACACAGCTATCAACAACTTGAACTCGAAATGCAAAGGCTCGAACAAATTGTAGGATACCGACCAAATAGCAACCGACAACATTTTTTATTAATGAGCTTACCGAGCACTTACCACCATCTTATAAGAGCCGGGATCACACACGACTACACAATGGGTTATGCAGAGCAGACGGGTTTTCGAGCTGGAACAGCACGCACGTTTAAGTGGTTCGATTTGCGAAAAAATGAAGTAACCCATCTCAACATCCATCCTTTTGTTTATATGGACGGCACGCTCTTAGAATACCTCAAGTTCAAGCCAGAAGCAGCTAAAAAACGCATAGAAGCTTTGTATGGGGAAGTGAAGAAATACGGCGGGACCTTCAGTTTTTTATGGCACAACGAGACCATTTCTGGTTACCAGCACTGGGCCGCGTATCAAGAGGTTTTTAAAGCAACATTTGTAATCAATCAGGGTAAATCCTAATTCTTGCCAATTTTTTTGTAGGAATCGCAGCTGCGCAATTCTTCGAGCATTTGTTCCTTTTCTGCAGCTGTTTTATTGGCATCGAGGTTCTCACATTTTTTGAGTGGCGCTTCGTATTTTTTAAGGAGTTTATCCACGGGTTCTCCTTTGGATTCAGCTTTTTTAAGTGCTTGGGTCATTTCTAGCCATTGGTCGGCACATTCACAAACCTCAGACTGACAAGAGAACAAAAAGAAAACGAAGGATATTAAAAATAACTTTTGCATGGTGTGTAAATTTAATAAAAACAACCACCACCTTTTCCTAATCGGATGGTGAGGGTAGCGCCGGTATAAACATACCAGTCTTTGGTGCTACTCGTGCCGCGTTTACCAAAGCGATTGCCGTCTAAACTCTGATTGGAAAGTGTGGCCGATAAGTCTGAAATTTCGTCTGAAAGTACTTGTGGATCAAAATATAAATCTGAGCCTACATCGTCAAGATAGTCCGTGAAAGTTTTACGAATGGCAACGTCAACATTAAAAGTCGCCATTTTTCCGAGACTCACCTTTACCCCCATTCCTAAGGGCAAGCAAAGCTGATACAGATTGTAGGGTTTTTGAGCATTGCTACTCGTGCCCTGACCTTCTGTTGCCAAAGGCTGGAGGTCTTGCCAAGCGTTGTTGAAATAGGTTTGTGGATTCATGTGAAAGACGCCCACTTGCGCTAACAAATAAGCCGTAGCTGGGTAGCGGCTACTCCCAAACTGAAATGGCACATAATGAAACTCTAGGCCCGCGGCAACTTCGTGTAGCGTGGACTTAAAACTTAAATTTCTGTTAACCAATAAAGGATATGGCGAAGTTGAATCGGCAGCCGAAATTTGTCCGTACAAATAATTAAAGCGCAGCGTGAGGCGGTTATTGAGATTGTAACGGTACATGAGCCCCCCTGCAAGGTGGGCATTTTTGAATTGTTGATAGGGGTTGAGGTCGCCGAGGTAATAGGTCTGGCCGATGTTGAGACCAAACTCGGAACGCGATAAAAAAGTGCGTTTTTGTGCTTGCGATTGGACCGCAAGCACTAAAAACACAAGGAGTAAAGCCTTTTTCATCGTTAACACAACGTAAAATTGGCAAATTTATTATTACTTACCTGAACGTTTGCGATCAGTTTCTTTCAATAAGATTTTTCTGATGCGCAAACTTTTTGGGGTAACTTCTACGTATTCATCAGATTGGATGTATTCCAAGCACTCTTCGAGGCTGAAAACTTTAGGTGGAGCCAAACGTACTTTGTCGTCAGAACCTGAAGCACGCATGTTGGTGAGCTTCTTGGTTTTGGTCACATTTACACATAAGTCACCTGCGCGAGAGTTTTCACCGATTACCTGACCTTCGTAGATGTCTTCGTTGGGTGCAATAAAGAATTTACCGCGCTCCTGAAGGTTGTTCAAAGAGAAAGGAATAGAAGTGCCTTGTTCGAGGGAAATAAGTGAACCATTCTGACGACCAGGAATTTCTCCTTTATAAGGTTGGTATTCCAAGAAGCGGTGGTTCATGATGGCCTCACCAGCGGTTTGTGTCAAAAGGTAGTTGCGAAGGCCGATGATTCCACGTGAAGGAATTTGGAAAGTGACAATCATGCGTTCGCCTTTTGGCACCATGTTGGTCATTTCTCCTTTTCGGCGCGTAACGGCTTCTACGGCTGTTCCGCTGTGCTCTTCAGGAAGGTCAATGGTGAGTTCTTCGATTGGTTCGCATTTAACGCCATCGATTTCTTTGATGATAACCTGTGGCTGACCAACTTGAAGTTCGTAACCTTCGCGACGCATCGTTTCAATGAGTACGGAAAGGTGCAATACACCACGGCCAAAAACCATCCATTTGTCGGCTTTATCGGTGTCGCTGACACGCAACGCGAGGTTTTTCTCGAGCTCTTTGGTAAGGCGGTCAGAGATGTGACGCGACGTAACAAACTTACCTTCTTTGCCGAAGAACGGAGAGTCGTTGATAGAAAACAACATGCTCATGGTTGGTTCGTCCATTTTGATGGTTGGAAGTGGCTCTGGATTTTCGGCATCGCAGATAGAGTCGCCGATTTCGAAACCTTCAATACCGGTTACAGCACAGAGGTCTCCAGGTTGTACTTCAGTCACTTTTGCACGCTCGATACCTTCAAAAACAAAGACTTCTTTGATGCGGTGTTTTTCTTGACGGCCATCGGACTTAGAAAGAATGATGGGTTGGTTCTCTTTGATCACGCCTCTTGTTAGACGACCGATAGCGATACGTCCAACATAAGAAGAGAAGTCGAGAGAAGTGATGAGCATTTGGGTGTTTCCTTCTTCGATTTTCTTTGGTGGAAAGTAATCCAAAATTTGATCGAGTAACGGTGTAATGCTATCCGTTGGTTGTTTCCAGTCTGTAGACATCCAGCCGTTTTTGGCAGAACCATAAATAGTCGGGAAGTCTAATTGCTCTTCGTTGGCATCGAGCTCAAACATGAGGTCGAATACTTTTTCGTGAACTTCTTCTGGTGTACAGTTTTCTTTGTCGACTTTGTTGATCACAAGCAAAGGCTTTAAACCCATTGAAAGTGCTTTACCAAGTACAAAACGCGTTTGTGGCATCGGGCCTTCGAAGGCATCTACTAACAAACATACGCCATCGGCCATGTTAAGCACGCGCTCAACCTCACCTCCAAAGTCGGCGTGACCCGGGGTGTCGATGATGTTGATTTTGGTGCCTTTGTAGGAAACCGATACGTTTTTAGAAACAATGGTGATTCCGCGCTCGCGCTCAAGATCGTTGTTGTCCATGATGAGTTCGCCGGTCATGCGGTCGCGCTCATTGACAACTTGGCCCGCTTCGATCATTTTATCAACAAGGGTAGTTTTACCGTGGTCAACGTGGGCAATAATGGCAATATTTCTGATTTCCATATGGATAATTGTATGGGTAAGGAGAATTAATATTTATTTTTTTTGGCGCCGAAACCGCGATCGCGGTCAAAACCACCTGAACGTTTTTTGTCAAAACCGCCTTTTTTCTCAAAGCCGCCTTTTTTCTCGAAGCCTGGTTTTCTGCCACCGCCTCCAAAAGATCCTGGGCCTCTTTTAGAGCCTGGTCCTTTTGAGAATTTGCGCTCGCCGCGGTCGTCGCCTCCACCCTGACCAGGTGCAGTCACTTCGATTGCGACTTTATGGCCTTCAAATTCATAGCCATCGACGTGCTTCAAGATTTTTTGTGTGTGCTCGTCATCTGCCTCGATGAAAGAGAAAGAGGTCATGATGTCGATGCGGCCAAGTGCTTTAGAGTTGAGGCCTGTGGCATCGCAGATGATGCGAACCATTGCGCCTGGATTGAGACCATCTCTGCGGCCCAAATTGACAAAAAAGCGTGTTTTACCTTCTTCGCGGGCACGGCTCTGACGATCGGTCTTGCGCTCTGGACGCTCGCGTTCGTCTTTGCTTGCAGCTGCGTTGAGGTCGCCAGCGCGCTCGTAGTAGTCGATAAAGCGATTGAACTCAGCAGAAACGAATCTTTTGATGACTTCTTCTTTTGTTAAGTCGGCGAAAGAAGCCAAGATTTGCTCCATAAAAGGTGCGATGTCGCTTTCTTTTACTTCGGTAGCAATGGTGTTGTCGATGAGTTTTTTCAATTGGATTTCGCAAATCTCGGCTGGATTTGGAATTTGACCTTGTGTGAAGGTCATGCGCATTTGGCGCTCAATTGCTTTGATTTTAACGTTCTCACGGGTATTTACCAACACCAAAGACTGACCTGTCTTACCAGCGCGAGCTGTACGTCCACTACGGTGTGTGTAGTTTTCGATGTCGTCTGGAAGGTTGTAGTTGATGACGTGCGTAATGTTGTTGATGTCCAAACCGCGTGCTGCAACGTCTGTTGCCACCAAAATTTGAAGTTCTTTTGAACGGAAACGCTCCATGACGCGGTCGCGCATGGCTTGGGTGAGGTCACCGTGAAGTGGCTCTGCGTTGTAGCCGTCGCGGGCGAGTTTCATCGCAACCGTAGCGGTTTCGTTTTTGGTGCGGCAAAAGATGAGGCCGTAAATGGTAGGGTTAAAGTCGATGAGGCGCTTAACTGCGTCGTAGCGGTCGCGTTCTTTAACTGAGTAGTAGATGTGTTCGATGTTTTCGTTGCTCTGGTTTTTGTGGCCAATAGAAACTTCTAACGGATCGGTCATGTAAGTACGAGCGATGCGTGCTACTTCGTTTGGCATTGTTGCAGAGAACAACCATACATTTTTGTCGATAGGTGTTTGATCGAGGATCATGTCGATGTCCTCTTTGAAACCCATATTGAGCATTTCGTCGGCTTCGTCTAGTATCACGTATTTGATCTCTCCGAGTTGAACTACTTTGCGGTTGATGAGGTCGACCAAACGACCTGGTGTTGCCACGATGATTGAGGTTCCTTTTTTAACGCTCGTGATTTGTGTACGGATATCGGTTCCGCCGTACACTGCTGTGATATTGCCATCTAGATACTTAGAAAAGACGTTGAGGTCTTTGGTGATCTGAAGGCAAAGCTCGCGTGTTGGGCAAATAATGACCCCTTGTGGCAAGCGTGCTTTATTATCAATGTTATTAATTAACGGCAAACCGAATGCGGCCGTTTTACCTGTACCGGTCTGCGCCAGACCGACAAAATCGCAATCTTCTCCTAATAGGTAGGGAATTGCTTGTTCCTGGATGGGGGTCGGTGCTTCAAAACCCAATTCTGTCAACGACTTCAGCACCTCTCGCCTTAATCCCAGTTCTTCAAATGTCATGTATTCTTTTTAAAATGAGGTGCAAAGGTACGTATATTATAAGGAATTATTGTTAATAAGTTGATTGATAGTGTTAAAAAATAATAAATACCTAAAACTATTTGCGCATTTGATTGTATGTAGCGGTGAATTGCATAGTCAGTCTTCGTTTAAAATTGATTAATTTAAGCCCATGAAATCCCACCTCATTATAAGCGTTTTAATCCAAATTATTGTTGCAGGAGCTGTTCAGGCCCAGCGTGTCACGCCGCTTTTCAACGATATTTCCATTGATTCTGTGTTGCAGCCCAAGATGTGGGCTTCCAAAATTGCTTTCGATCCTATTTCGGGGCACCTTTTCTACACGACTTCCAGCGGGAACATCTATGAGGTATTGGAAGATTCCAAAACGGATGTGTTGCGTTATACGACTACCGATCATGGCATCCCGAAAGTTCAGGGGCTTTGCTTTGTGGACAGTACGGTCTATTTATCGGGCAATATTTGGTATCCTAACTTTGGCATCGGACTTATTGTTAAAGGCGTTCTGCAGAGCAATGGCAGTAGAGAATGGACTACCATTTTGACCACGACCACCTACCCTACGAGCAGTGCTTCTGGCGACCACGGTTTTACAGGCATTACCGCCGATCCGCAAAAAGAATATTTATATTTTTCGGGAGGGTCCAGAACATCTTTTGGCGAGGTGCAGACCAGCGGTGGCACGTATCCAGGTATGCGAGAGCAAGCAATCACCAGCAAGATTTTTAGAATTCCTATCGACGCTGCCAATATTTACCTCAACAATGACAGCACATGGCTGCAAGAAACCGGATATGTGTTTGCCGAGGGAACCCGCAACGCCTATTCTATGGCATTTAACGGAGAAAATCAGCTTTTTGCCATCGACAACGCGGGTGAACGCGACGACCCCGAAGAACTCAACCTCATCGAACAAGGCAAACATTATGGCTTTCCTTGGCGCATTGGTGGCAATGCCAACCCTTTAGCAAATCCCAACTACGACGCAAGTACGGACCCACTGATCAATCCGAATAACGGTGCTTATTTAGCGGGGCATTTTGCGCCCGACCCTTCGTTTCCAGTTGCGCCGGCAGGTGTCACTTTTACAGAACCGCTACCCAATTACGGTATGGCTGCAGACTATTACAAGGAAGAAGGAACTGGCACAATTCAAAAAGCTAGCGAAAGTGGCCAACCAGTGCGCACTTTTACAGCCCACCGCTCCCCTCTTGGCTTGGTTATTGACAAAGACAAGCAACTCGGCGGAGCATACACTGGAAATGGTTTTGTATTGAGTTTCATGCCTGGTGGCGACAGCACAGGTTACACACCACTTTCTCCGTGGGGTTCGGCTTGTCCTTTTGTCGATCCATCGCGCGAGCTCGTGATGCTGCGTTTTGCCTACGACAGCACTCTCAATACCTATGGCATTCATACCACAAATGTTGCAACAGGCTTTTATCTGCCTGTTGACGCTGCGCAAGTTGGCAATTCCATTTATGTCTTGGAAAATAACGGTGTAATTTGGAAAGTGTCCTTCCCACCTTTTATAGCTGCTCCAGCTTGCCTTGATGCAGGTGTTTTTGTCTACCCAAACCCTGCTGGCCCAACATTTCAAGTCTATTTCCCTAATCCGAACAACAACAAAAGACATTTAGAAATCAGCAACTTAGAGGGTAGAAAAGTAGCAGAATCCGAAGATTTCAATGGCAATGACTTACTTTTTAAGCGCACCGAATTGGCCGCAGGAACCTATTATGTAAGCCTCATCGAAAAGGACGCGGTCATTGCCCGACAAAAAGTGATCCTTTTATGATTTCACACTACAAGCGCTGTGTTTAGCGTTATTTTTCTATTTTTGAGAACTATTCAAAGAAAATCAAACTATGCAACTCAGCGGTATCATTGCCATTTCAGGAAGACCAGGTCTTTTCAAAGTCATTGCTCAAAGTAAAAACAGCGTTATTGTCGAATCTATGATCGATAAAAAACGTTTCCCGGCCTATGCCACAGAACGCATTTCTACACTAGACGACATCAGTGTATTTACTTACGAGGAAGACGTCAAACTCACCGACATCTTTGCCAAAATGCTCGAGCTATATCCAACTGAAGCACCATCGCATAAAGCTGACATCAAAGAATTGGAAGCAGCCTTGGCTACATTTTTACCCAACTGGGACCAAGACCGCGTTTACCCTTCTGATGTGCGCAAACTTTTCCAATGGTTCAACTTATTGATCAAAGCTGGTGCTTTTGAAGCCGCAGCCACCGAAGAAGCCGCAGCCACCAAAGAAGTAAAAGCGCCAAAAGCGGACGCCGCTAAAAAGAAAGCAACAACAGCAGCTCCTGCAGCAAAAGCAGCGAAACCTGCAGCCCCTAAGAAACCCACAGCCGTGAAGACCGGCTCTTCAAGAGGAAAATAACATGCAAATTCAAAAAGCAGCGCGCCAGTTTCTACCCGAAGACCTGGCCATTACCGAATTTGGGGTGCTCGCTCCCTATTTTCAAGAATTATTAGACCGAGAAATCAATACATTACATGATTTCGACCACTGGTTATTAGACCGCTCTGAGCTTGACGCTGTCCTTGAAGAAGATCTTGCTTGGCGCTACATCCGCATGAGCATCTCTACCCAAGATGAAGCCCTGCGCGAGGCCTACACGAATTTCGTGACCCAAATTCAGCCTGAACTAGCGCCGCTCGAAGACCAACTCAACCAGAAATTAATGGCCCTCCCCTTTCTAGACCAAAGAGCGGATAGCGCTCATCAAATTTATTTCAGGAGTGTGCGCACCGCACTCGATTTATATCGAGAAGAGAACATCGCACTAGAAGCTGCCTTAAACGAGGAAGCACAGCAATATGGCGCCATTAGCGCAGCCCAAACCATTGCACACGATGGCAAAGAGCTCACCATGCAACAAGCGGCGTTGTTACTCAAAGAACAAGACGAAAGCCTGCGCCAAACCATTTTTGAAAAAATGGCCGCGGTGCGCAGAAAAGACCGCGAGCAACTAGATACGCTCTACACCTCTTTGATTCAAAAAAGACACCAATTAGCAATCAATGCTGGTTTTGAAAACTACCGCGACTACAAATTTGTAGCCATGGGCCGTTTTGACTACACCAAAGCGGATTGCTTGGCGTTTCACGAGGCCATCAAAACACATATTGTGCCGTTGGTCAAAGGATTTCAAGCTGAAAAACTAAGCAAACTCGGCAAAAGTCAATTCAAACCCTGGGACCTCGACGTAGACCCAGAAGGAAAGCCAGCCCTCAAGCCCTTCCAAAATGGCGCAGAAATGCTGAGCGGAACCATCAATATGTTCGAACGCATCGACCCCTATTTTGGCGATTGCCTGCGGGTCATGGACCAACTCGGACACCTCGACCTCGACTCCAAAACAGGAAAAGCGCCGGGTGGCTACAACTATCCGCTTTACGAAATTGGCGTTCCTTTTATTTTCATGAATGCAGTGGGTACCCAACGCGATTTAGAAACCATGGTGCACGAAGGCGGACACGCCATTCACTCCTTTTTGAGTCGTGAACTCAACCTCACCGCATTTAAAAATCTACCGTCAGAAGTGGCCGAATTGGCCTCTATGTCGATGGAACTTTTAAGCATGCCCCAATGGTCTGAATTTTATGAGCCTCAAGCACACGAGCGCGCCATGCGCGAACAAATTGAAGGTACGCTGAAGGTCTTGCCTTGGATTGCCCAAATAGATGCTTTTCAGCATTGGATTTACGAAAACCCAACGCATACCCTCGAAGAAAGAGCCGCTTACTGGACCCAATTGGCAAGCGATTTTGGCACGGGCCTCACCGACTGGACCGGCTATGAAGATTTAGTGCAAAGCGCTTGGCAACGCCAATTGCACTTATTCGAAGTTCCATTTTATTACATTGAATACGGAATTGCTCAACTTGGTGCGCTAGGCGTCTGGAAAAACAGCCTCGAAAATTACCCAACGGCAATTGCCAATTATAAAAAAGCACTGGCATTGGGCTACACCACTTCTATGTCCAACATTTATGAGACAGCCGGTGTGCCATTTGATTTCTCTTCGGAGCGCCTTCAAACTTTAGCTACATTTATTCAAGAACAACTGAAAAAAATGAATTAGTTGCGGCTAAATTGTAAAGAAATTTAAAATTCTCTTTATATTTGCACCCGCATATGGCGAGATAGCTCAGTTGGTTAGAGCGTAGGATTCATAACCCTAAGGTCCCGAGTTCAACTCTCGGTCTCGCTACTCAAAGCCCGGTTTCAACTGGGCTTTTTTTATGGGTTAATTTTGATTAGAACTTAGTAAAGCTCCTCTACATTGATGATGTACTTGAGTTTATTGAAAAATTTATCCACTGGAGAAATTGACTCATTTTGATCTGATTTCATAAAACCTACCTGTTCCTTCATGATTTCAAT
>CANHBA010000063.1 GCA_947458985.1 Flavobacteriales bacterium | reverse complement strand
GCTGCAATCAATGACCGGTTTTGGTAAGGCCAACGGACATTTTAACGATAAAAAAATCTCTATTGAGGTTCGTTCACTTAATTCAAAAGGTCTCGACCTCAATTTAAAAATCCCTTCGAGCTACCGCGACCTCGAAACGCCAATTCGCAAGTTGGTCACCGAAAAGTTGTTGCGCGGCAAAATGGATTTAGGGATTTATATCGAAAGTCAGCAGCATCAGGTAGCTGGTTTGATCAACGAGCAAGTGGCAACGGCTTATTTTGAAAAGCTCAAATCGCTAAATAACACATGGGGCACCAATACCCAAGACTACCTTGCACTTGTTTTGCGTATGCCAGATGTGCTCACCAGCCAGCAAGAAGAACTCTCAGAAGCAGAAACTGAATTTATTTTAAATTTAGTTGTCGAAGCTTGCAGTCAACTTGAAAAGTTCCGCAGGCAAGAAGGTCTTAGCTTGGCTAAGGATTTGACGGCTAATCTAGATTATATTCAGCAAGAACTTATTGCAATTGTTCCGTTTGAACAAGAGCGAGTTGCGCAGGTAAGAGAGCGCATTCAAAAAGGGCTTGCTTCTATAGATGAAAGCAGGGTGGATGTCAACCGCTTGGAGCAAGAAATGATTTTTTATGTAGAAAAACTCGATATTTCTGAAGAAAAGCAACGCTTGCAACAGCACCTTCAGTATTTTACCGAAACGCTCAGTCAAGATGCATCGGGCAAAAAACTAGGTTTTATCTCTCAAGAAATGGGCAGAGAAATCAATACATTGGGCAGCAAATGCAACCATTCAGAAATTCAAAGAAGGGTGGTCATTATGAAAGATCACCTCGAAAAAATCAAAGAACAAGTTCTCAACGCCTTATAGCATGAACACGCAACCAAGTATTGTTATTTCAGCTCCTTCAGGCGCAGGTAAATCAACAATTGTTGGCGCCTTACTTGCCAAGTATCCGCAGTTGGCGTTCTCTATATCTGCTTGCTCGCGCCCACCAAGAGGACAAGAACAACATGGCGTGCATTATTACTTTTTGGACCCATCCGAATTCAAACACAAAATTAGTGAAGGCGCTTTTTTTGAGTGGGAAGAGGTCTATGAAGGGATGTATTACGGTACGCTTCATGCCGAACTCGAACGCATTTGGTCCGAAGGAAAAGTAGTTGTTTTTGATATCGATGTCATTGGTGGCCTTAAAGTAAAGGACAAACTCAAAGATGCTGCTATCTCTATCTTTATTCAGCCGCCTAGTATTGCTGTCCTAGAAGAGCGCCTGCGCAAGCGTCAAACAGATACCGAAGAAAAAATACAGGTCCGCTTAGCGAAAGCAGAGGAAGAGATGAGTCATGCGCATAAATTTGATCATGTGATCGTGAATGACGACCTCACCAAAGCGATTGCAGAGGTAGAACAAATTGTGCTCCAATTGATCCGCAAATGAGAATAGGCCTTTTTTTTGGAACCTTTAACCCTATTCATGTAGGACACCTCATCATTGCCAACCACATGGCCCAACACCCTGATATCGATCAGGTTTGGTTAGTGGTGACCCCGCATAATCCACACAAAGAAAAAGCTACTCTACTTGCCGATCATTTGCGTTTGGATATGGTCCGCGATGCCATTTACGATAGTCCGCAGCTCAAAGTAAGCGATATCGAATTCCATTTAGCCAAACCAAATTACACGATTTCGACCTTAACGCATTTGCAAGAGAAATATCCAAACGATGAATTCAGTTTACTTATTGGCGCCGATAACCTGAGGTCTTTTCAAAAGTGGTACAATTGGGAGCAAATTCTTGCCCATCACAAACTGTATGTTTATCCGAGAATAACTGAAGCGGACGCGGAGTTAAATTTATCCGATGAGTTGAGTAAGCATCCCAATATTGAGCTTGTCAATGACGTTCCTATCCTAGGAATCAGTGCCAGTTTTGTGCGCGCCCAATTGGCAGCGGGCAAAGATTGCAGCTTTCTACTCACCGAACCAGTGCTTAGATACATCTCAGAACGTCGTCTGTACCAAAAATAAGGCACAAAAAAAGGGGAGTTTCCTCCCCTTTGAAATCAAAAGCATGAAGTTTATAGCTTCACAAATTTTTGTTGTTGGCTTCCAAAAACATCGGATACCTCGATGAGGTAGGTGCCATTAGAGAGTTTCGTAAGGTCAAAAGTAGTTGAAGATGCATTGGTTTCAATGACTTCAATTACTTTTCCTGTGAGGTCGCGAAGGGTGAGCGTAGAGCTGCTGCCGTTCAATAAGCCGCTTACCGCGATGCTTGTGCTCGCTGGGTTTGGCTCCAAGCTGATTGGATTGATAATTTGTTCAATTTGGCCGCCTGAACCCACTACAATTTTGTAGCCATCAAAAGAAACCGATTGGGTAACGGGTGTTGGAGGCAAACCTGGGAACAAAACAACAAGTACTGTAGCGGTGACGTCAACAGATACTGGGAATACAGCAACTGAGTCTGTTGTTCCAAAGATGTTAGCACAGCCGTTTACACCACCAAGGTAAGTGCAATTAGAGTTGTTACAAGCAAAATCAAATCCTGGAGGCAAACCTTGTAGCGCATCTACAGTAAATTGTTGGATAACGGAACCAACAAATTGACCACTTGGATCAATTTCTGCAGTTACCGTTGAAGGCACTTTGAAATTGATGTCTGTAGAGTAGGCTACGTTTGGAAGTGCTGGTGGGAGGTTTTGTGTGGTATCTGGCCAAATTCCGTAAGTGGAATCGACAAAATTAGCACCCGGCGTACATGACTGACCCCAAGAAAGGAGATAAGTCATTGTAAATAAAGAAGAAAGTAAAAGTTTTTTCATGGTGATTGATTAAAATTTCTGAGTTAAAGTTACAATTATTTTTATTCCATACCTACAGTAAAAATACTTAAGACCTATGATTTTCAGCTATCATTCGCTTTGTCTACCTTTGTGGCATGGTAATTTATAATGTTACGGTCAGTATTGATCAAGCAGTTGAACACGATTGGTTGGGCTGGATGCGCAGCACGCATATTCCAGACGTACTCCACACAGGTTGTTTTTTAGAATGCAGACTTTCCAGAGTAAATGGCGAAGAAGACGGCGGTTGCACTTATTCGGTCATGTATTTAGTACAAGACCAAGCAACGCTAGACCACTATCAAGCGCAATTTGCACCGCAGCTACAGCAAGACCACGCTGCGCGTTTCCAAGGTAAGTTTGCCGCATTTCGCACCACACTCAATGTCATCGAAGAATTCAAGAAATGAATGTAAAACCAAAAAAACAACTGGGCCAACACTTTTTGAAAGATGCAGGTACTTGCCAGAAAATTGCAGGGCAGGTCATCTGGACCAACGATACGCGAAAAGTGCTAGAAATTGGCCCAGGAATGGGTGCCCTCAGTAAATATTTATGGGAAATCCCTGAAGTTGACCTTTGGTTACTCGATGTCGATATAGAATCTATCGATTATTTGCGCGCCAATTATCCTGCCCATGCAGACCGCATATTATTTGGCGACTTTCTGCGTTTGGATCCAAAAGAATTGTTTGGAGAAGAGGCTTTTATTGTGGTCGGAAACTTTCCCTATAATATTTCTTCACAAATCTTATTTAAGTGCTTGGAATACCGCAATCAGGTGCCTCAAATTATGGGCATGTTCCAAAAAGAGGTGGCGGTAAGGGTGGCCCAAAAGCCAGGTTCCAAGGAATATGGTATCATCAGTGTGCTTTTGCAAACTTTTTATGATATACATTATTGTTTCACTGTAGACGAGCATGTGTTTATTCCGCCTCCAAAGGTAAAAAGTGGCGTTATTCGTTGCGTAAGAAATGAGCGCGACGCGCTTCCGTGTGATGAAAAATTATATTTTCAAGTTGTGAAGGTGGCTTTTAATCAGCGTCGCAAAACATTGCGCAATTCTTTACGCGTATTGCTCAAAGACGCACCTCTTCCTGAGAAATTTGAACAACAGCGTCCTGAACGTTTAAGTGTGGAAGATTTTATTGAACTTACTTGCTTTATAGAGCAGCTCGCTAATAAGGACTAAACCCTTCTTCGTTTTGAGAGCCGAGTTCGGTCCCGTTTTTAAACATTTTTTTGCTGATGAGCTGCCCGTTTTCATTGAACGCGTAAAACGGACCATCTTTGAGCCCATGTTTGTAATGTATTTCATACACAATTCTGCCGTAGCGGTCGTATTGCTTAAAAACACCATGAAGCCTGCCGTAGCGGTATTGCGACACAATAGTAGGAACCACTCCACCTGGGTAATAATTGGTCCAGGTACCGTGTTTCATGCCATGATAGTATTTTCCTGTTTCCTTGATTTGAAAATCTATTTGGGAGTAGGATTCATATAAGCCATGAAAATCGCTGCTGGTTTCTTTTAAGCCCATGATCGCCATCCCGTCTGCTACATTCTTCTGCGTAAAAACTTTATAGTGCTGCTTTTCCTTAATGCGTCCGTTATTGAAATAGCTCGTCCATTCGCCCACTTTGTAATCAGCTTTGTAGCTTCCTTCTAGTTTGAGGACGCCTTCCGGAGAGTAGGACGCCCACGGACCATCAAGCTTGCCTTTGTGATAAGTAGCTTTGTCTTTGATGCGACCGTTTTCCCAGTAATTGAGCCATTCTCCTTCTTCTTTTCCATTGAGGTATTGTCCGTCCATTAACAAAGTAGAATCTTCGTACCATGTTTGCCAGCGCCCCGACCGGAGGTCCTGTTGATAAGAGCCTGTTCGGTAAAGAGCCCCATTTGGGTAATAGTAGGTCCAGTTGCCAGTGCGCAAATCGTTGTCGTATTGCGCTATATAAGAGAGCTGCCCGTTTGAAAAGTAGTAGTGCCAGGTGCTGTCTTGCTTTCCTTTTTGGAAGTAACCTTCCATGTCCAATTTCCCATCTTCGGTAAACCATTTCCAGTTGTTGGTCTTGAGTCCAGTTTCATAAGTTCCGTATGTCAGCGTGTCTTTTTCGTTGGCCATTACTAAATAGACACCGTGCAATGAGTCGGTCTGATAACCAACGCGCTTTTCGAGTACGCCGTCAAAACGATAAAATTCCCAGATGCCGTCTTTTTTGCCTTTATTGAAAGCGCCGCCGACCGATAAGACGCCATTAGCAGTGCGTTCTTCAAATGGTCCGGTTTTTAAGCCTCCTTGAAAGGTGTAAAATTCCTTGACAGTGCCATCAACGAAATAGGTGATGATTTGTCCGTTTCCATCTTTAATGGTTTGCTTGTGAGCGTTGTCTGCTTGCCAAAAGGCCTGCAGATAAACGGTGTCGTTCTGTGCTTTTTCTATAGATTTCGGCTGCCCATCAGGGTAGAAGTATTCCCAAATACCAATGGGGCTCCCGAGTTCAAATTGACCGCGAACTTGAATTTTTCCATCGGCAGCGTATTCACGGTAAATGGAATCTGGGACATTAAATTGGAAATAGGACTCCTGCTTGATTTGTTTGTTGGGATAATAAAAAACACGTTTACCGTGCAATCTGCTGCGGTAATAATTAGCTTCTTCTTCTAGGATTCCGTCGTAAGAATAAAATAGCCATTTACCGTGTTTTTCAGTTGTTTTGGGTGTTGCTTCACTGGTGAAATAAGAGCCCGTTCCTTGGATGTGTTTGTTTTGTGCATCCCAATAGATGCGCATCTTTGGACTTAGGTTTTCCTTTTTTACTTTCAGCTCTTGCGCAACTATTGAACTCAGGAAAAAACCGGCAATTAGGAGGATAAAATAGCGCATAAGGCTGTTTAGAATAGGACTCGAAAAATAAAGAATAAACCAAAGCCAATAAAGACACTTCCGATGAATTTATTGAGTAGATTCAGCAATTTGACCGTCACTAAATTGCGGATTTTTTTGGCCGTGATAATTTTGATGACGTCAAAAGCAATAAAGGTAGTCAGGATAATACCGAGGTATAAGAATAAAAAGCCATTGCTGTCGTCGGGGCTTTCGCGTTTGGCAACGGAGGCTACACTCAACCAATAGAAAATAACCAAGGGGTTGGCAAAATTGAGCAGAAATCCTTTGGCAATCATGAGTCCAAAATTCTTTTTAGGGTCGGTGCTCTCTTTCAAGTGGTATTTCTCAGTAACCTCCTCTAATTCTTGGTCACCGTTGTGCATTTTGGACTTTTTAATCAAGTTGATAACCCCAAAAACAATAAAAATAAGACCGCCAAGGATGTCAAAAAGCTCTTTATTTTTACCGGTGAGCAAGGTATTGATTTGCTCGACAAAAAGAACTGACAGCACGATGTAAACGAAATCGCTGAGCATGACGCCGAAGTCTATTGCTAAAGCGCTTCTAATGCCCTTTGTGATGCTGTTTTCAAGCAAAACAAAGAACACCGGACCTGGAATCAGAGAGAGCAAAAGCCCGATTGTAAAAGCGTGGAAGACAATATCCATGTAACAAAAATAGCTTTTAATGCGCTAGAAATGCTTGAAGTGCACTAATGTTACGGACAGCGCGATGTTTATTTCGGGAAATGCACTAAATTTGTTGCTCAATTTAGACAACATGAAAACTTTGCGTGCCAATCAAAAACTTGAACAAATCATTGCCGATGTCGAAAAAAAGGGTCTTGAGGCCCCAAAACTTATTGACGACCTCAAAGAACTCAGAGAAATGGCATTGCTCGAACAAGACCCATTGGTCGTGAAATCCTTGCGCCTCACTTATGAGTTCCTACAAGAAAACGAATGTTTTGATGTAGAGGCTCAATACGAAGAAGACGAAGAGGGTAACGAATACCCAATCGAAATCGAAGACAAAGACAACCTCCTTTATTTCTTGAATCTGCTTAAAAACGCAGAGCACAAAATCAACCGTGAAGAAATCAAAGATTACCGCTCAGCGTTAAAATTAGAATTATACTAAGCAACCATTTACAGAACTGACTCGTCTCGTTTAAAAGAGCAAGTCATTGTTCAATTTGGTTTTAATTATCTTGCAGAGAAACCTGGAATTACGTTCCAGGTTTTTTTATGTGCAAAACTGACAGTACGTTGCGGCTTGATCGTGCTCAAATGGAAGTGCTTCGTTGAGCATATTTTCAATGAGTATCTGCAATCCTGCATCAAATAAAACGGGTACTGGTGTCAAATCGGTATTCTTGTCGAGTGAAAGCGCAAATTCGTCGTCCCGATTGATCAAGGATTCAATGCGCGCTTCGGCCGGTAAGTGTCCGTAGGATTCCTTGAAAAACAAACTATACAAACAAAGTTGCAAAGCGTGTTTTGGCTTTGTAATGTTGGTATAGGCATCCTCCTTTTGGCTCATTTTGACATCTGTATCTTTTACTTTTCCAGATTTGTAGTCGATGACGCGGTAATGGTTTGCCCCAATTCGGTCTATGCGATCAATATAACCGACAAAATGTATAGGGATGGTTTCTTGCGACAATTGAACAGAATAATTGAGTTCAAATTTGGCTTCAAGTTGTTCAATAACTAACGGTTCTTTGAGACCTTTTACATAAGCGAGCTCCTTCAGTAGCATTTGCTTGGTAAGGTCGAGTGCCATTTCAAAACTCAATAGATTTTTACCACGCTGAAAAAGCGCTTCGTTGTTATCAAAATACTTCATAAAATACTTGCGCAGTACTTCAGGGAAGTCAGTGAGCATTTTGGCGATGTGTCGCTCCTTTATTGGCCCCGGGGCAGGGGTAACCAACTTGCCTTCTTTGTCGCGGTGCGCATATGGGGTGTAGAGCTCCTCCAAACAGCTATGAATGAGCGAGCCAAAGGTGCTTGTGGCAATATCTTCTTCTACTTCGTCTTCTTCACCGAACTCAACAACATAGCGATAATAGAAGTCGAGTGGGCAGGTCACGTATTTGCGAAGGGCTGAGGCAGATACATTCCCTGCAAGATATGCCTTGATGCGTGCTTGAATGTCGCTTGTTTTTGGAATCAGGGTGTGTTCTTGATGTCGAGAGGTGCTCGGAATTTGATAGAAGTATTCCTTCCAAGTGACATTCGGGTTTTGTTGCAGCCATTCCATTTGCAACTGTAATAAATACCGACTGCGCTCATGACTGCCTAAGACCTCGCTGGTCGAGGTATAGGTAAATACAAAGGAGCGCGCGTGGTGCAGGAGTCTGTAAAAGTGTTGGGCAAAGAGCCCTTGTTTGTCGCGGTTATTTGGCATGCCAAATGCCGAACGGAGGTCCATCGGGATGATGCTCTGAATCGGGTTGGTGGGCGGTAATTTCCCTTCGTTCATGCCGAGTACATAAACGCGTTCAAAGTCGAGCAATCGGGTTTCTAGGAGCCCTGTGAGTTGCAAACCTGTCGTTGGGCTACCGAGGTAGGCTAAATTGGCGCGGGTCCAGTGTTGGTAGAAGAGCTTTTTAAAGCTGCTCAGGGCCATTTTTGGAAGGGAGTCGTCAGTTAATTGGTCAAATTGGCGACAAGCTTGCTCGAAGGATAAAATGGCGGTTCTTTCAAAGTCATTGCCTTCGGGAATGAGTTGTAGTAATAAACTATTGAGTTTGCGCAGTTGCAGGAGCGCAAGTTTCCAATCTGTACCCCAGTTGGTGCTGAGGTGTGTTAAAATATCGAGAACTTGTTGGTCGAGTTTGAGCTGATCGACACGTTGAAAAACACGGTTGTATTTGATGGTTTGTTTTTCTGCGGCAGCCAACTGTTTGAGTTGTGATTGGTCAAAGGCTAAAGAGACGAAAGCGTGGTGGCAAAAACGCTGAAAGTCTTTATGGTAAAGTGCTTTTGTTTTGAATTTGAATTGGTTTTCTTGCAGTTGAAAACAGAGGTCAATCCAGGTTCTAATTGGCGTTTGATCGAGTGGCAAGCCTAGTGTAATGTTAGCTTGCCCAACAATTTTGGGGATATTGCGAATGGCCGCATGAACCAAAGCTTCGTCGGCGAGCAATACCAATACTTCGCTCCAGTCTGGCACAGGGTTTTCTATCAATTCAGTGGCCAAAACCTTCACCTGACCAATGTGTTGTGCGCACTCAATCACTTTGACATCATACGCTTCTGTTTGCAACCTTTTTGTGAGATCTTGAGGATTTTTTAGGCCAAAAAATTGTAGGTTTTTTCTTTGGAAATGCCCGGCCTCATGGTATTTATTCTCCAAATAATAAGCGTCAGAATCTATAATGAATTCCGCTTGTTTATGATCGATGAGGTACTTAATGATGCGTTGTTCGGCAGCTGATAGGGCATTGAAACCGGCAAAGATAAAGTACTGCTCTTTATCTAAATACTGTGCGGGATTCTCGGCTAATTGGCGATATGCTTGTGCTTTAGAACAGGCATTTTGTGCTTTATTTTGTGCTTGTAAGCCTGCATGAAGTTGTGGAATGAGTTCCCAGAACTGCATGAATTTTTGCTGTGAAGCAGAGTAGCCTTCTTCATCGATTTGCCAGCTTTCGAGGGCTTTGATAGATGCAAGGTTTTGATAAAGTTGTTGGTGATCTACTAAATAACGATCGACGTCGTCGAAATCGGAAAGCAGAATAGGGCCCCAAGTGAGGTAGTCTTCAAAAGAGAGTGCGTTTTCTTGGAGTGTTGTTTCATAGACTTGATACAGCGAAAGTAAAATGCTGGTCTGATGTAGAATAGTTTTGTTGCTTAAAGCTACCACCCATTGGTCTATCGTAAAGATGTTGGGCGAAATCAGGGGGCCGTCGTTGGCTTTGAAAAGGGCGTTTAAAAGGTAGCGCTTGGCTCTTTCCGATGGGAGAATGACGGTAAGCGACTTAGCAGAAAGCCCTTTGCCTAAGATTTTGACAGCTAATTGATCAAGAAATTTCATAGCAAAGACAAAATGGTTTAGTCAAACCAAACTTTTTCGAAAAAGAAAAAGGGTCTATTGGAGTGCATAAA
Organism: Flavobacteriales bacterium; assembly: GCA_947458985.1. Taxonomy (GTDB): domain Bacteria; phylum Bacteroidota; class Bacteroidia; order Flavobacteriales_D; family Crocinitomicaceae; genus UBA952. Next base: position 1,171 of record CANHBA010000063.1, on the reverse strand, counting down.
TTTGTTGCCACCGTAACATTTGATGACGGCGTAATATGCGGATCCAAATTGGATTTGAACAAAATTGAGCCCTTCTGGGTAGGTGTCCGAGAGCCCTTGATAAATCATGGAGCCGTTGTCGAGCATTTTTTTGGTCATGGTAGCGCCATCGGGCGGGTTGATGTATATACTGGCGATCTCTTCGCTAGAAATGGTAGAATCAAGGACCAAAAGTGTGATTTCATAGGTGTTGCCTTGGCCTAACTCGCGGTAAATGAGCCTTACGTTTCCGTCGGGTAGGGTTTCAACAAATGGTTTCCCTGGAAATTTGGCCACTAAACCAGAATTGGCATCGGCATAGATGTATTCGGTTTGTTTTTTAAGCAAAACCTTGCTAGTAGGAGCCTTTTCTGCGATTGTCCAGCGGACCGGCCGCACTTTGTAGCCACGCGCACGGAGCAGTTGTAAAATGCCGTCTTCACCTCCCAAATGGCCCGCTCCAACTGCGCAAAAGAAAGGCGTTTGCGTTTTGAGTAAACCGAGTAGTTTGTCAAGCATTTGTTGGTTGCGCTTTACAATGACTTCATTGTATAGATTTTCTTGTACAGAAAGGTAGGATTTCATGAAGCGCTGTAAAGCATCGACATCGCCGCGCAAGTAGAGTTCTGTGAGTTTTTCTTGGGTAAAAGCATTGATTTGGTTGTCTAGGATGCGGCTTTCGCTCAGTTTGAATTCATTGGATAGCGCATATTGTTCTTCTACTTTTTCTAGCGCTATCATTTCTTTGTTGAGTTGCAGCCCTAAGATTTCAAAGTAGGCATCGAGAAATTGGGGCATGCCGTCTTCATTGCCATAAAGTGTTTTGGAGCTGATGTCTTGGTTAGTGTATGATTTTCCTTTGTCGTCGAAACGTGTTTCGGGTAAGGTTTTACGGGTATCCATGACAGAGAAAAGTGCATGGATATCTGTTTCTAAGACAATTTTTTGAGCTTTGTCAAAAGCAATATAGACGCTATCTGAAAGTTCAAATAAGGCGCGGTCATTGGCGTGTAGGGTTCCAAAAATATAGGATTTAACCGCAGAATTATCAAATTTTCATAAATTTGTAGCATGAAGGGAATGTTTAATAGGTATTTGATAATGAAAGTGGTTTTAGACTTCCCAATGCTTTTCTTATCCTATTGGCTTGCAT
>CANHBA010000062.1 GCA_947458985.1 Flavobacteriales bacterium | reverse complement strand
CTAAAGATAAGATCGTACAGATCTAGGCTCTTTGACTCAAAAAATTAGGAAAATACCGTCGTTACTCACTGATGTAGCGGCGGTATTCCATTTTACTGCTGTCGAAAGTGAGCTTTTTGGCAAGCGCTCCAGCGTTGTCGCGGTCAGTGAGGCGATCTGACAAATACTTTGCGACCTCCAAACGGTTTTCGTCAAATGTAAAAAGATCTATCAACTGTTCAGCTTGTGCCGTGGTTAGACAAGTGCTTTTCATCGCAAGTTGCAGTGCTTCTAAACGGTCCTCCTCAAAGGATTGATCTTGCAATTCTGCTTTAAATGCCTCCAAGCGGTTCATGGTTTTGGTGCAATTCACGCGACTAGACAACGGCGCTTGTTGTACTTGAGCAATCACCTGCTGATGCTGCGCATTTTGTTGATTTTGTTGATTCTGGACAACCTGGGAATTTCCATTCAATTGAATATTGGCATTCACTTGATTGTTGGTTTGTGTGGTTGTTGTCATACTTGACGAAGTAGTAGTTTCTGTGATTGTTGCACCTGTACCAAGGCCTGTACCACTTGCATTGGCATTGAGGTTGACATTCACACCACCTACAGACAAATTCATGTTGAGATTCACATTTTCTTCGGGAACTGTTCCGGTTGTGGTGGTTGTAGTGGTCGTATTCGTATTCAAAGTTTGAATAGTGGTGTTTGGTGGAGTTTGAATTGTTGTCGTGTTCTGTACAGGTGGAGTTTGAATCGTTGTTGAAGTTTGAACGGGCGTAGTTTGAGTATTTACTACAACTGCATCTGAATAATTGGCAGCATCAGTCGGGCGATACACCACTGCTTCTTGTAGCACGCCATGGGTTGGCTCTTGGCCCATCAGTTGCAATTTGCCTTTTCCTTTTTTAAAAATGATGCGGGCAGTGATGTCGTAAGGCGCATCGATCATGAAATTTTTGTCGATGTCTGGTGTTTTACCGTCGGCAAAAATCACTTTAACCGCATAGCTGCCATTTTTGATTTGGGACACTTGCACATTTGTTTCAGGTTTGGAATTCTGGCGAATGCCGTTCAGTACCACATAAAAGGACTGACCGTTGTTGTTGAAAATACTTAGGTTGCTTTGTGCGTTGAGCGCAGAAAATATAACAAGCACACTAAAAAGTAAGATGGTTTTCATTGGAATCAAATTTTTGTCAAAGAAAATGAAAAAATTGAAAGCAGACAAAAACGCAGACCCGCTCTTTTTTCTAACTTCGTGCACATGAACTACGTTATCGTCGATGTCGAAACCACAGGAGGCAACACCAAAGATTCTAAAATCACGGAATTGGCGATGTACAAACACGACGGCACGCAAGTCATTGACCACTTCCAGAGTTTGGTCAATCCAGAGCAAGCTATTCCCGAATTTATTGTGCGCCTAACCGGTATCACCGACAAAATGGTGGCCGATGCGCCAAAGTTTTATGAGCTCGCTAAGGAAATCATTGAATTTTGCGACGGCTGCGTTTTTGTGGCCCATAATGTGGCCTTTGACTACGGCATGTTCAAAAGTGAATTCAAGCGCTTGGGTTATGAATTTCGAATGCCCCAGCTTTGTACTGTGCGCGCTTCGCGCATTGTGCTTCCGGGCCACGCCTCGTATAGCCTCGGTAAAATTTGCGCCGATTTAGGCATTCCCAATGCAGCGCGCCACCGTGCCGACGGCGACGCCAAAGCAACTGCAGCGCTCTTTACGATCCTCATTCAACAAGACAAAAATCAGCTCAATACTTTTATTCAAGATGTGCTCAACCCAAAGTCAGTGCATCCGAATCTTAGTTTGGAAAGCATTGAAGAGCTTCCCAACAAAACAGGTATTTACAAACTTTACAACGAATTCAATCAACTCATTTACATAGGGAAGAGCATTCATATTAAAAAACGCATCGAGCAACATTTGCGCAATACCAAAACAGCTAAAGGGCAGCAAATGATCCAAGATGTTTGTCGGGTAGAATACGAATTAACAGGTTCTGAACTTATCGCTATGTTGCTCGAATCTAACCTCATCAAAGAACACAAACCCATATACAACCGCAAGTTGCGCAAAAGTTTGTTTCCTTTTGGGCTTTACGACCAACAAGACTTCGACGGCTATCTGCGCCTCAAAATTGAGAGCACTGCCAAAAAAGAAGAGGAGCCCCTGCTACAATTTACCTCTAGAAAAGACGCTCAAAGTTACCTCGAGCACATAGCGGAGAAACTCGAACTCTGCCAAAAACTCTGCTACCTCTACCCTACGCAAAGCGCTTGTTTTCAATACACCATTCACCAATGCAAAGGCGCTTGTGTTCAAGAAGAAGAACCTTCCTCCTATAATCAACGCGTTCAGTCCTATATTGACCAACTACAATTCAACGGCGACACCTTCTTTTTGGTAGACAAAGGCAGAAACAAAGGTGAAAAGAGCCTTGTTTGGATCGAAAACGGTATTTACCGTGGTTATGGCTATGCACCGTTTCATTTTCATGGCAAAGAACCACTGCATTGGAGCAGATATATTCAGACCGAAAAAGAAAACCGCGACAACAAAACCATCGTGCATCAGTTCATGCGCAAACCCACCGGGCAAAAACGCATCGATTTAAATCCAATGAATAAATGAGCACACTAAGCACCGGAAAGCTCACTTTTTTAGGTTCTGGTACCTCACAAGGGGTTCCGGTTATTGCTTGTCAATGCCCTACCTGCCAATCTTCAGACCCCAAAGACCAACGCCTCAGGGCGAGTGTCCTTATTGAACTCCCTCATTTGACCTTTGCAATTGACGCAGGCCCCGATTTTCGGCAACAAATGCTCAGGGCAAAAGTTCAAAAGCTAGATGCGATTCTTTTAACTCACGAACACAAAGACCATATTGCTGGCCTAGACGACATTCGCGCCTTCAATCATCAAAACAAAGCCGCCTTTCCCATATATTGTACGCCGAAGGTAGAACTAGCACTCAAAAGAGAATTTCACTATGCTTTTGAAGAAAGTCCCTATCTTGGTGTGCCCAAATACCAAATCAATCATTTAGAAAAAGGCCCATTTCTACTCCAGCACTACCCAATTGATGCCATCGAAGTTTGGCACCACAAAATGCAAGTGCTCGGCTTTCGAATTGGGAAATTGGCCTACATAACAGATGCAAAAACGATTTCGGCTACAGAAAAAGAAAAGCTCAAAAACCTCGATATCCTCATTATCAACGCGCTGCATGAATACGTTCACCCCTCGCATTTTAACTTGGAGGAAGCGCTCGAACTCATCAACGAACTCAAGCCCAAAAAGAGCTATTTGACGCATATTTCGCACCTCTTTGGCTTACACGAGCAAGTCTGTGTAAAACTACCACCGCATGTAAGCCTGGCTTTTGACGGACTTCAACTCGCATTTGATTTTTCCGTTTAATTTTGTAATATGTCTCAGCAGGATTACATTGATATTGAAGCACTCATCAAAAGTAAAAATCCACGTTTACTCAAGTGGCTCCCGCGTTTTGTACTTGCTTTTTTGAAGCGCAAACTGCATCAGGACGAAATAAACGCATTTATCAAGGCCAAAGGACACCTCAAAGACCACGACTTTTGCGAAGCCATCATCGACTATTTTCAAATTAAAATCGAAGTTCAGGGTTTGGAGCACATTCCAGCGAACGGTGGCGTTATTCTCGCCTTGAATCATCCGTTAGGTGGCATGGATGGCGTAGCACTGATTCACGCCTTGCGCAAAACCCGGCCAGATGTAGCTTTAATTGTCAATGATCTGTTGCTCAATATCACACAACTATCTAACCTTTTTGTAGGCATCAATAAATTTGGCCGCAACCATGGTGGCGTGCGACAAAACATACGTAGTGCTTTTCAAAAAGAGCAAGCTGTTATTATTTTTCCTGCGGGAATGGTAACCCGCATTCATTATGGGCAAATCGTTGAACCCGAATGGAAAAAAACATTTGTAACCTACGCTCGAGAATTAAACAGACCAATCGTACCCATCTACATCGAAGGACGCTTGTCAAAAACTTTTTACCGCGTCAATCGCTGGCGCAAACGTTTGGGCATTAAAGCAAATGTCGAGATGTTCCTGCTTGCCGATGAAATGTATAAACAAAAAAATGGCCAAATCTCATTTGTCATTGGCCAGCCCCTCACCCCCCAAGATATCCCAGCTAACCTAGACGACTACACGGCCGCCAATTGGGTAAAAAACCACGTCTACAGCCTTAAATCTAGCCATGAAAAAACTCATCAACCCTATTGATACCGCTGTTCTTCGGCAAGAATTGAGCCCCGAGCGCTTTTTGCGCAGCACCCGTAAAGGTGGCAACGAAATTTACCGCGTCAATGCAGCCAATGCACCCCACGTACTTCAAGAAATTGGACGCTTGCGCGAACTAACTTTTCGTGCAGCTGGTGGTGGCACAGGCGAGGAAGTTGACCTCGACGCCCACGACTTCGGCCCCTACGCCTACGAACAACTCATTGTGTGGTCCGTAGAAGATCAAGAAATCATTGGTGGTTACCGCTTTAAGGTATGTGCCGACGCCAAAGACACAAACGGCGACTACCATTTATCAACAGTTCACTATTTTGAATTCAGCGATACTTTTCAAACGGATTTCTTGCCCTACACCATCGAATTAGGCCGCAGTTGGGTACAACCCAATTACCAACCGAATATAAATCCGAAGAAAGGATTGTTTGCCCTAGACAACATCTGGGATGGCCTAGGAGCGCTGATCCGCTTTTACCCAGAGGTGAAGTATTTCTTTGGAAAAGTCACAATGTACCCCGATTACAACCGAGAAAGTCGCGATTTTTTATTGAATTTTTTACAATGCTATTTCAAGGATCAAGATCAGCTCATTACTGCATATCACCCGCTCAATTACAAAAGCAACGAAGCGGACTACCTACAACTGATCGATGGCCTAGACTTTAAAGAAGGATTCAAGGTGCTCAATCAGTATGTGCGCGAGCGCGGCACGTTTATTCCGCCACTCATGAACATCTATATGAACCTCTCGCCTACCATGCGTACCTTTGACACAGCTGTCAATGCAGACTTTGGCGACGTCGAAGAAACCGCCATTTTAGTGACCATTGCCGACATCTATCTAGAAAAAAAGGAAAGACACCTCGATTTCTAAACGAAGGAAAGCCAACGACAGCTATTTATAGCCAATCGAGCTCAACCCTACCCATTTTTTTCTTGATTTTCGCCTTAATGCGCGCGATCAATACATCGACATGCTGCAACGCTAATCTGCGCTCGATCTCTTTGGTACTGCGCTTGTATTCGTATTTCATTTTTAAGACAAGTGCTTCTTTTTTAGTCACACAGCCTAGCGCCTGCTGATACAACAATTGTATTTCAAGTTCTTGATGCAGTGTAGCCTCTTTAGCAACTAAAATATGCTGAACAGTTGTTTGCTTCCAAACGCTATTTTTTTGCGCTTGGTCTTTGCGGAGCTGAGAAATACAAAAATGCACTAAAACGGTTCTTAACCAAGCTTTTGAATCAAAAAGATGGGCGTTCTCTGCCTGTTTCTGGGTCAGCAGGGCAAACAAATGAATCGAGAAATCTTGGAGTACATCTTGTTGTTGAGCGCCGTCAAAATAGCGGGCAATGATGTGCTTGAAGAACCTTTGCTGTGTAGCGTAGAGGCTTTCAAATTGGCTGTAATGGATACTTGTAGGCTTCATGATTTGACCTTATACAATTATTGTTCCAAAGTTTTTGACGCCATTTTTTATTGTATTTTCACAATCAGAATGGACATTATGCGTTTTAGGACTATGAAAATTATTTGCTTCCTTCTTTTTGGTGTTGTTTTCAGTGCAAGCGCACAATATACCTGGGGCACAAGCTCCTTTAGCTACCTTAACCAACTCAACAATGCTAAAAACGCAGGTGTTGGTGGTAAGCTATACGCAATCAACGACAAAGAAGTGAGTTTGAGCTTAGATCAGCCGGCTCTTTTAGACGCCAACCATGTGCAGCAATTTCATACCTCAGTCGGAATTTTACCCAGCGGCGTACATTACGGCACAATCGTGAGTGCTTTCAAAACTAAATGGGGTGTTATTGCACCTTACATCCGCTACATGAACTACGGAACTTTTAATCAAACTACAATTGAAGGTGTGCAAACCGGCACCTTTAATGCACTTGATTACAACATCGGAACCAGCTACAGCTATGCACCCAACCCGTATTTTAGAATTGGCGCACAACTCAATTTGCTGGGTTCTAATTTAGAACGCTTTAGTGCTTATGGTGTTTCTACGAACTTCTCTGCGCTTATTATTCATCCCAAGGAACTCTTCATTGCCTCAATTGGCGTGCGCAATGCAGGTGTTATTTTCAAAGATTACACCCCGCAGTCGCAATCGGTGCTGCCGCTAGATATCTATGCTGCCGTAAGTTACCGCTTGGCTCATGCTCCGTTTCGCTTTCACTTAGTAGGGCATTCACTCAACCGTCCAGAAAATATTTGGCTTGACCCCAACGCCAAAGAAACTCTAGACCCATTAACGGGCGATACCATTCAGATTTATGCCCCTAATTTAGGCGAGAAAATTGCCAATCACATGCACTTTCAGCTCGAACTCATCCCGAAAGGTGCCATTCAAATGCGCATGGGCTTTGATTACAACCGTCGTCAACAACTCAAACTCACTGATTTCCCTGGTTTGGCTGGGTTTTCTTTTGGTACACGCCTGCACGTGAAGCGTTTCGACCTCGATTACGCTATTCAATTTTATTCTAAAGCAGGCAGTATTCAAACCATTGGCCTGAGTACAGATTTATCCCGACTCAAGAAGAAAATTTAGATCGGTCGGTCGTGATACCTCCCTGCTAATTGGCGGTAATCTGCATGGTAAGTACCATCTTCATTCCGAATACAAAACTCCTGCACCTTACATGCGCTTTCTTGGTTTTGAAAACATACAATCCAGCGTTTGTCGGGTTTGGATGGATGGGCATGAAACCGCAGTTTTTGGGTACAATGGATACCTCTAATTGTAAAAAAAGTGATCGTTTGCCTTGCAACCTCTGGGGGTAGAATGAGCCATAATTGCCCCTCTTGCGTCAATCGTGACTTCATATTTTCTAAAAGCTCAAAATAAGCTACTGCCGACACATGCTTCGCTTGTTGACCTTCCGGATTTTCAGCTCTAAGACTATCGATGAAATACGGCGGATTCGAAACAATAATGTTGTATTGATTTGCATCTGGAAGTTCAGCTAAAGAACAGTTGCGTGCGCGCAAGCGCTCAAAAAAAGGAGCATGCTGAAAATTGAGTTGCGCATCGGTAAAGGCACCAAAATGAGGGTCTATGCCAGTAATTTCCGCAGTGGGAAAACGCAATGCGAGCAGCAAAGCAATGACGCCATTGCCTGTGCCCACCTCTAAAACGGAGGCGTGGTCTGGAACAAAAGGAATGGCTGCGCCTAGTAAAATGGCATCGGTATTGACTTTTAAGGGAGAGTTGTCTTGACGGACGACAAAATCTTTAAAAGCAAAAACAGCCATTAATAAGCTTTAGCAAACACAACCCGACCAGCAGAAGGCTTTCCTGTGACCATACAAACACCGGTTTCTGGCGCTTGATCAAAAGGAATGCAGCGAATGGTTGCTTTTGTCTCTTGCTTGATGAGTTCTTCGGTTTCTGGCGTGCCGTCCCAGTGGGCTAAAAAGAAACCTCCTTTTTCAATTTCTACTTTGAAAGCTTCATAGGAGTCTATGGTATGGGTATTGGCTGCGCGGAAATCAGTGGCGCGTTGAAGCAGATTTTGTTGGATGTCTTGAAGGAGCGCTTCAATTGCGACCACCAAGTTGTCAAAATCTAGGGTTTCTTTGGTTTTGGTATCGCGGCGCGCGACTTCAATTTTACCGTTTTCGAGGTCTCTTGGGCCCATCGCCAAACGCACTGGGACACCTTTGGTTTCGTATTCGGCAAATTTCCAACCTGGGCGACGGTTGTCGTCGTCGTCGTATTTGAAACGAATGCCTTTGGCTTTGAGTTCGGCTGCCAGTTGTTTGAACTTAGCGGTGATTTGCTCGCGCTCTTCTTCAGTGCGGTAAATAGGCACAGCTACTACTTGAATTGGCGCAAGTGCTGGTGGAACAACTAAGCCTTCGTCGTCGGAGTGTGTCATAATGAGCGCACCCATTAAACGCGTGGAAACGCCCCATGAGGTAGCCCATACGTAGTCGAGTTTACCTTCTTTGTCGGCAAACTTAACGTCGAATGCTTTGGCAAAGTTTTGACCTAAAAAGTGACTTGTTCCGGCCTGCAGGGCCTTACCATCTTGCATGAGAGCTTCGATACAAAGGGTGTCTTCGGCTCCTGCAAAACGCTCACTGGCGGTTTTGCGACCTTTGAGTACAGGCATGGCCATGTAGTTTTCGGCGAAATCGGCGTAGACATCTAGCATTTGTTCTGCTTCTGCAATGGCTTCGGTTTTGGTAGCATGCGCCGTGTGGCCTTCTTGCCATAAAAACTCTGAGGTACGCAAGAACAAACGCGTGCGCATCTCCCAACGCACAACATTAGCCCATTGGTTAATGAGGATCGGGAGGTCACGATAGGATTGGATCCAGTTTTTGTAGGAGTTCCAGATGATGGTTTCTGAAGTAGGACGCACAATGAGTTCTTCTTGTAATTTGGCATCTGGATCGACTATAACACCACTGCCGTCTTCGGCATTTTTGAGGCGGTAGTGCGTCACTACGGCGCATTCTTTGGCAAAGCCATCGACATGGGCTGCTTCTTTACTTAAGTAACTTTTCGGTATAAAAAGTGGAAAATAGGCATTGGAATGGCCTGTTTCTTTGAATTTGGCATCTAGGACGTCACGCATGTTTTCCCAAATGGCATAGCCATAAGGTTTGATGACCATACAGCCTCGGACATCGGAGTGTTCGGCGAGGTCGGCTTTATAAACGAGGTCGTTGTACCAGGTTGCGTAATCTTCTTGACGGGTGACTTTTTTTTCGGCCATAGGATGCTTTCTTTGAAAGCACAAAGATAAGCAATTCTATGGGAAGCGGGACTTGATGGTTTGCTTACTACAGCGGTTTTCAATCAAACTGTTGCTGTAATGCTGGTAAAGAGCACTCATTTTTTGGCTGATTTGCGCTTGCTCTTGGGTGTAGTTGCGCTCAACATTTGGTGTCCAGGCTATAGGCAATAAATTAGTTCCGTTGTAAATAAAGGACAGTAAATTACCGTTGTCGTAGACTATTTTTTGGCTTTGATTGTTTTCAAAACAGGAAGACCCCAATTGGAACGCAGCTTTTGGCAAGCCTAACATATCGAGAACGGTAGGCATGATGTCTATTTGTTGAAAAACAACACCCTTTGAAGGCTTCGGTAGCGCTTGTGAAGGGTGATAAAATGCAATTGGAATGCGGTAACGCCAATCGAGGGTTTGGAATTGTTTTTGACGCGTAGGCCCAACGTGATCAGCGGTAATGACAAACAAGGTGTTTTTAAACCAAGCTTCGTTTTGATTACGTTCAAAAAACCGTCTCAAGGCTTTGTCTGTGTATGAAATTGTTTTGCAAAGGGGTTCTGGACCGCTCTTTAACTTCCCTTCATATGACGCTGGAACGGTATATGGATGATGCGAACTTAATGTAAAAATAGAACTAAAGAAAGGTTGTTGTTGACGGGCGAGTTCTTTTCCAAAATAAGAGAGCATATGGTGATCCCACACACCCCAATTGCCGTCAAAATGAGCCTGATTTGGATAAGACTCTAGTCCTTTGTAGGTATCGACACCAATTGCCTTAGTAAAACTCTTGAAACTCATAGAGCCTTCTTTGGCGCCATGATAAAAGGACGTTTGATAACCTTTGTCTTTGAGTATTTGTGGTAAGCTATTGAGCTGATTGCTGCAATAAGGCGATAAAATATAGGATTCAGGGAGCCAAGAAGGCATTCCAGCTAAAATGGCTGGTACGGCATCCATGGAAGTTCGGCCATTGGCAATAGCGTAATCAAAGAACAAGCCTTTTTGAACGAGTGAATCTAAAAAAGGCGTATAGGACTTCGGACTATTTGGACCGGCATAATTTGTTCCGAAACTTTCTATAATAATGACAACTACATTCGTGTTTTTAGGCAAAACAAAGGGCGGCATTCCCTCTTTTGACGGAAGTAGTTTGGCTAGCGCATTGTCATTGTGAAAATGCAACAGTTTTGCATTGCCTTCATCGGTTGTTTTCAAGACTGTAAAGGCTGTATTGAGTACAATTGGGGCTTGTTCTAGGCTACTCAAGGCAGTGGCATCTACAATGCCAATAGGACGCAATTGAACACCGCCTCTTCCTAGGATAATCGCAAGCGCCAAGATGCTGATAAACTGAGCCCAAGCCCACTTGTTCGACTGGACAGTTTCTTCCTTTCCGAATCGAAAGAGCGGACGCCATAATACAAAAGCCAAAACAAAAAAAAGCATAGGCAACCACCAAAATTCTTTGAGGAACTCACCCGCGAGGGAGCTGGTTTCGGTACCGGTCAAGAGATGCAAAAAATAGCTAAAACCCGAACGTTTTTGGGTGTAGGAAAAATAAGCGATGTCCCAGGTATTGAGAATGATGATGAGCAAACCAATGACGACCAAATAGCATTTGGTGAGCCATCCTAAAATGGCTTTCATTTTTGTATTGAATTTGTGGCGCAAAGGATTCACCAACAAAAAGAGCGGCATGGAAAGCAACGCAATTGTAATGGCATCAAAATATGCGCCTACAAAAAATAATTGAAGGTCGAGTTGTTTGAAAAACGCGGCGTTTTGCCACATGAAAGCCAAGCGAAGGATGCTCATGCTGAGCAACAACAGCAAGAAATACTGAAGTAGCGGTTTGTTTTTCAAGGTGCTCAGTAGGCCAAAAGTTTGTCGATGGTTGGAAGCAATCTGTTTTGGGCAAGGAATTGCTGCTCTAGATCGGCTGCAAAAGGCACAGGTGTATCGAGAGAGGCCACGCGCAAAACGGGCGCATCGAGTTGTTCAAAGCAGTGCTCGTTGACCAACGCAACGATTTCTCCACCGATTCCGGCTGTAATGGTGTCTTCGTGTAAGACCAAAACTCTTCCTGTTTTAGAAGCTGCAGCGATTATAGCTTCTAAATCGAGTGGCAATAGGGTTCTGAGGTCGAGGATTTCAAAAGTGTGTTGTGGCCGGTGTGCTGCGGCTTCTAGCGCCCAATGCACACCCAAACCGTAGGTAATAATGGTGAGGTCGGTGCCGTGCTCAGGCTTGTCCGACTTCGGCAATTTCAGACATTTTTGAATCCAAATCTGTTGCGGTTGATAAAAAAGTACGCACCATTTGTACCTACTGCGGCGTGGGTTGTAATCTTGAGGTGGCCGTTTCAAATGGAAAAGTTAAAT
>CANHBA010000061.1 GCA_947458985.1 Flavobacteriales bacterium | reverse complement strand
CGGGTCGATACTCAAGACCATATAGCCATCTTGCGCTAACAAATTATGAAAAAAGTAGTCATTGCCATCCCAGCTATCCAACACTTCGTTATGCCCAGGCCCGCCGTATACATTGACAAAAACCGGGTACTTTTTTGAAGGATCGTAGTTGGTTGGAAAAATCAAGGAGGCATTCAAAATGACGCTAGGCGTTGGAATTGACAAGAATTTTCTTTGACTTAATTTTTCAGCTTTCATTTTGTCGAGCAAGGCTGTATTATCTTCAAGTACTTTAACGAGTTCACCATTGGCCTTTCGCAAAGAAATAACTGGTGGTGTGTTCGCATTGGAATAGTTGTGGATGAAGTACTTCATGCCATTTAAAAATTCGGCATTGTGATAGCCTAAAACTGGAGTTAAGTTTTGTTTATTTGAACCGTCGACTTGAATGCTATAAACCGACTTATATATAGCGCCGGGTTCGGCACTGGCATAGTACACCGTTTGTACTTGTTCATCGTAACCTAAAAATTCGATGACATCCCAATCTCCGGTTGTAATCTGTGTTGAAGTCCCGTCAAAACCGAGTTTATAGATATGATTGAAACCACTCACCTCACTTGTTCTGAGTATCGATTTGCCGTCTTTAAGGATGAGTAAATTATTATCTATCTCGATATAGGTTTCTGATTTCTCCGTGAAAAACAATTTGGAGGACACCTGTTTTTGAGTTGCGTCGATCAACCAATAATTAAGCTCGTTTTGATGTCTGTTCATGGTTTGAACAACAAGTTGATTCGCTTGTGAAGACCATTTGATGCGTGGGATATATTCGTAAGCTCCTAAATCGATTTTTTGAATTTTGGCGCTCTTCACATCCAACATATTTAAAGTCACTTTACTATTGACCTCTCCTGCTTTCGGGTACTTGTATCTATATTGTTCTGGGTAGAGCTCGCCGTACATCGCCATTTGAAATTCGGGTACTTCTCGTTCGTCGAATTTTAAAAATGCCAAGTATTTACTATCTGGTGACCAACCATAGGCTTTGGTAATGGCAAATTCTTCTTCGTAAACCCAATCAGTAGTTCCGTTGATGATTTTATTGCGCTTACCATCAGCAGTGACCTTACTTACTTTTCCAGAAGCCAATTCTTTGATGAAAATATCGTTCCCATGAATAAAGGAAACCTTCTTGCCATCAGGGCTGTACTCAGCGAGTGTTTGAGGTGCGTGGTCGGCGTCTAACGCTTCGAGTTTTTTGGTGTTCAAATCATAAAGAAAATAAAACGCTTCAAAACTGCGGCGATAAATGGCTTTGGGTGCGGTCCAAAGCAATACTTTTTGCTCGTTAGAATTGAATTCGAAACCAGCAACTTCTATTTGTTTATCCTCCCAAATGAGTGCGGATTTTGAAATGAGGATTTCTGTTTTTAATGTTTCACTTGAAAGGCTCCCCTTCACAAGATCGCCCGCTTCGGACCATTCCACAAAATGACTGCCATCATTGAGCATTTGATAGGCACTTGCTCCTTTTGCACTGAATTCATAATTGCGCCAAATGCGCTCGACAGTTAAATTTTGAGCGACAGCCTGCTGCAAAAACAACGCAATAAAAAGAACTTTAAATATAATTTTCATGACCATTTAATTGAAACCTAAAATTACACAGATTTCTGAGGTAATGCTGAGCTCATCTTGCGTTCACAAAGAAATCACTTAACTTTTTGTTAAACTTTTGCATAATTAATTGTAAAAGCTCTAAATTTGTACTAGCTTTTTTATGACCTCCTTGAAGCCGAATCCGTGCCGAAACCATAAAAAATGCACCATTAAACACAAAGCTGATTGTCAGTTGATCCAAACTTAACATCATGAAGCAAACGCTACTTTTCCTCTCTTTTGTAATTTCAGCAAGTATTTTTGCACAAAACACTTGTAACGAACTCTTTATCTCTGAGTACGTCGAAGGCTGGTCTAACAATAAAGCACTTGAAATTTACAACCCTACCAATAGCCCCATCAACCTTTCAGGTTATTTTGTGAGTCGCTATTCAAACGGTTCCACAACCGCTACTGTTGCCAATTCAATTCAACTCACAGGTACCGTGCCTGCCAAAGGTGTTTACGTGGGTGTACTTCAAAAACTCGATCCGAACGGAACTGGTCAAGAGGCTCCTGTCTGGGATTCATTGCAAGCAAGAGCAGATGGTTTCTATTGTGCCGATTACAACGTATCAAATGCTTGGTACTGGAATGGCAACGACGCCCTTCTTTTGGCAAAAGGAACTTTGCCTGCTAATGCAACCGCTGTTATTAACGCTACAAACGTTACCGGCTTTGCAATTGTAGACGTTTTTGGAAAAATCGGTGAAAACCCGGCCAATGAAACAGGCACATCTTCAGGTAACGACGGCGCTTGGTCTTCTCAATTTCCTTATAGCACTGGCCTAGGTGTTTTGCTGACCAAAGACCACAGCTTGATTCGCAAGCCAGGTATCCTCAAAGGACAAACCGCCAACCCTTCCTTTTTTGACCCACTTTTAGAATGGGATAGCATTCCACCAGTTGTTGTTCGCTTAGATGCAAACGGCAACATCGTTTACGGAACTAGCGGTAACCCAATCCTAGATGGCAATTGGTCTTCACTCGGTACACACGAATGTAACTGCAACAACATTGGCCTAAACGCTGCTTCAAAAATCAGCCCTAGTGTTTACCCAAATCCTAGCAACGGTCTTGTTTTTGTAAAAACACAAAACGACATTCGCAAAATTCAGGTTGTCTCTGCACTTGGTCAGCAAATCAAAGAAATCAACGTTTCTGCTGCGCAACAAATCATTGAAATCGACCTCAGCAATCACCAAGGCGTCTATTTCTTGCGCCTCACGACCAACTCAGGCGAACAAAGTCTGCACAAAGTCATTATCCGCTAAGATGCGCTTCCTGTTTATTGGGTTGCTGCTAACGCTTCCTGCCCTTTCCTATAGCCAAACAGTAGGTAAAATCAGTGGTGCCGCAAAAATGTCTCCTGGAGATATCCCTGTGGCTGGTGCTAAAATTACCCTACTCAACAAAGGAACTGCCATCACCAGAGTTGCCACCAACGACGAAGGTACTTACGAGCTAATGAACATCCCATTTGGCAAATACCAAATCATGTTCACGCTTCCGCTCACCGATACCATTCGTTTGGACATTCAACTCAATCAAGCTAGCCTTACACAAAATTTCACCATTCGCGCAACCCAAGAAGTGCGCGAAATACGTGTCATCGGCAATCTAGTCAATGGACAAAACGTACCAGTGGCTGTTACAAAAATCGACACCAAAAAAATCACTGAAGAGCTCGCTTCGCGCGATTTACCAATGCTCTTGAATGGCACCGCTGGTGTTTACGCAACCAATCAAGGGGGCGGCGACGGCGATGCGCGCATCAATGTGCGTGGCTTTGACCAACGCAACGTTGGCGTCATGATCGACGGCGTACCTGTCAACGACATGGAAAACGGCGCGGTATATTGGTCCAATTGGTTTGGCTTGGATGCCATTACTTCCCAAATGCAAGTGCAGCGCGGCTTGGGGGCAACCAAAATTGCCATGCCTTCCATTGGTGGCACCATCAATATCATTACCCAAGGTGTAGGTACCAAAAAAGGCGGCAGCTTTAAGCAAGAATATGCTACAGGTAACTTTTTGCGCAGTTCGCTTTCTTACAACACCGGCATGACTAAATCTGGCTGGGGCCTCACCCTTTCAGCATCGTACAAACAAGGTCAAGGTTGGGTAGAGGGCACACCAACACAAGGCTTTTTTGGTTATACCAAAATCTCCAAACGCCTCGACAACCACTTGCTCACGCTTTCTGCATTTGCTGCACCACAACAACATGGTCAGCGTTCATTTTTCCAGGGCATCCAATACTGGGACGCCAACCGTTCCCAAGACCTCGGTGTGCAGTTCGACTCCACGCTTCTACTCAACGACATGGGCATCCGCTACAACCAACATTGGGGTTATGTTACCAACGAAGCTGGGGAAAGAGAAATACTCAATGAACGACGCAACTTTTACAACAAACCGCAAATTACACTCAAAGATTTCTGGTCTGTAAATGATAAATTAGCCATCTCCAACTTAGCTTATCTTTCTATCGGACGCGGTGGAGGCACCAGCATCTTCAATTCCTCTGCCATTTTGCGCGACGCCAACGCCAACATCGATTGGGACCAAATGATCACCGAAAACAAAGTCAACTCTTTGTTCGGCACACCAAACATCGACCCTATTTATTCGCCGACCGAAATCAAGTCGAGTCAAATTTTATTGGCAAGCATGAACAACCACTTTTGGCTGGGTTATTTAGGGCAATTCAATTATGATTATTCAAAGAAAACGTCATTTTCAGGTGGACTAGACTACCGCTATTACGAAGGGCGCCACTACCAAGTCATTACCAATCTTTTAGGTGGCGATTACTTTGTGAGCACTGCCGACTTCAACGACCCCGACCCAATGCAACGCGTTGGCGACAAAATTGCCAAGAATACTTTCAATGCCGATCGCGATGGTGTTGTGAGTTATGCTGGGGTTTTTGGACAAGTAGAACACAGCGGCGAACGCATCAATTGGTTTGCCAACGTTTCTGGTATTCTCAATGGATACAAAGGCATAGATTACTTTCAACGCAAAGTCCTAGACCTCGGCGATACCATCCTAAGAATTGGCGCGCTCGATACCATAGCATACAACGGTCAAACTTATCATGCTGGCTCAGCAGGTTTGGAGTACTTTTCCACAGACTGGAAATACATTCCAGGCGTCACCGTAAAAGGTGGATTGGGCTATAAAATCAATAAGTTCAACGATGTCTATTGCAATTTGGGCTACCTCAACCGAACTCCACAATTTTCGAATGTCATCGACAACAATACCAATAGCTTTTTTGGAGAAATCGTCAACGAAATTATTTACGCTGTGGAAGGTGGCTACCATTACGCCAACAAACATTTTGGTGTCAACTACAACGCTTACTTCACCAACTGGAAAAACAAACCCTTTCCTTACGGTGTTGCTGTTCCAGACCCCAATGACCCTACAGAATTCATTCGTGTCAACATCAACGGCATGGATGCCATTCACATGGGCCAAGAAATCGATGTCGCTTGGGAAATTTCACCCAAACTTTCCTTTGACTTCATGTTCTCTATTGGTAACTGGATTTGGAATTCGAGCAAAACCGTCTTTATCCCGCAATACGACTCTCTTGAATTCACTTTTGACGCCAAAGGTGTACACGTTGGCGATGCAGCACAAACCGCTATGGCCGCTTCATTGCGCTACGAACCGATCAAAAATGCCTACATCAAAGTCCAAGGGCAATTATTTGATCGCTATTATGCCAATTTTGACCCATTCTCGCTCCAAGGAACCAACGGCGGTCGCGACTCCTGGGTAATCCCAACGTACTCCCTCATCAATGTTTTTGCCGGTTACCGTTACAAACAATTTAGTGTAGGCGGCGCCATTACCAATCTTCTCAACACCTCATTTATCTCAGATGCCACCAACAACGCAAATGGCATTTACGATCAATTCGATGCGCGCTCTGCTACGGTCATGTTTGGCCAAGGCTTGCGTTTTAATATCAACCTTGCCATACAATTTTAACTTATGAAAAAATTATTATTCAATCTCGCCATTTTGATTATTGGCCATCAAGCATTGGCTCAATCAATTGCACAAGTGCGCAATTTAGGCATCGGCCAAACCGTAACTGTTTCTGGTGTAGTCACCAACGGCAGTGAACTCGGCCCCATTCGTTATTTGCAAGATGGCACTGCCGGAATTGCTTGTTATGGTACCAACTTGAATACCGTTCAAAAGGGAGACTCCATCACTGCAACGGGTGTATTATTTGAATTCAGTGGGCTTTTAGAGCTTTCCCCAACAAACAGCTTTACCAATCATGGCCAAGCAGTAGTTCAACCCGCTGCGCTCATTATTCCAATTCCCAGTGCAGGTGAAAACCTTGAAGGGCAATTGGTCCGTTTTGACAACGTTAATTTTGTGCAAACTGGCAACTTTGCCACAGGCAATAGCACGGTACAAATATTTGATGGCGCCAATACATTCGATGTGCGCATCAATGGCAGTACAAACATCGATGGTTCTGCCATTCCTTCAGGTCCAATTAGCATTATTGGCTTGATGGGGCAGTTCAATGCCAACTACCAGTTGATTCCGCGCAGTACGCAAGATATATTCACTTATGTTGCACCAGCCAGAGAAATCAATGTCAAAATCAATGGCAATAGCGTACTTTCAGGTGACACCTACGTTGTCGGAACAACTGCAGCAACAACAATTACAATCGAAAACTACGGTGTTCAAAACCTCACCGTTTCTGGTGCAAGCTTCAGTGGTGCCAACGCAGCAGAATACAACTGTTCTGCCAACGTAGTTGTAGGCGGAACCAGCAGCCAAAACGTTACCCTCAACTTTGCGCCTACAGGCACGGGCTCTCGCTTAGCAACACTTTCAATCGCCAACGACGACGCCGATGAAAACCCATATATCATCAATCTTTATGGTATTGGCACCAATAACTTAGCGACAGAACCAGCATCAAACCCAACCGGACTTACCTTCCCTACCATTAAACCTTACTCACTATCTGGCGAATACACTGCCGTTAGCGCAGAAAAATACATCGTATTGTGGAGACAAGGCGGTGCTGTTGCGGGCTTACCAATCGATGGTGCGAGCTACAAGCGCGGCGATGTTGTTGGCAATGCGAAAGTGGCTTACATTGGTTCAGGTACAGGTTTTACACCGCGTCACATCGAAGCAAATACCAATTATCATTTTGCTGTTTATGCATTCAATGGCCCGGCAGGTTTTGAAAACTACCGCACCATGAACCCAGCAACTGGAAACGTCACTAGTACAGGTAGCCAAATTGGCAACTATTACAACAGTATCAACTCCGGTTCCACTTCATTTCTCTCGAACTTGAGCGCTTTGATCAACCCGCACACCTCCATTACCTACTACAACTACCTCACTACCATGATGAACCAATATGAGGTGAGAGATACTACAAACGGACAATCTTTTGTTGAATGTGTTTATTCAGGAGAGCGCAAAGTATTTAATGATCCTTTTTCATGGACGGCAGTTGGATATTCAAGAGAACACACTTTCTCTCATTCTTGGATGCCGACTTTCCCATGCGATAGCCCAGAAAAACCTGAATACAACGATCAACACAACCTTTGGCCAACCAACCTTCAGCAAGCCAATACGCCACGTAGTAATTTACCTTTAATGGATATTGACGGCAATGTTGTTTTCACCTATTTAGAGGGTCGCGTTGGCTACAGCGGCAACCAATTAGTTTACGAACCACGTCCGGAGCAAAAAGGTAATGCAGCACGTTCTATCTTCTACATGGCTACTTGCTACAATGGTCAGTTAGGCAATACTTGGGAGCTTCCTGCCAACCAAAGCCAAGAATCTTTGAAAACATGGCATTTTGCAGACGCACCTGACAACTACGAAATCGCACGTCATGAGTACGCTGCTGTTTTACAAGGCAACCGCAATCCGTTCATTGACTCCGCTTATTTTGCTTGTCATATCAACTTTGCCAACATGAGCTACCTCCAGTGCGACATGGGTCTATCTGAAAAATTAGACAACAATTTCTCTGTATTCCCCGTGCCTGCATCCCAAACGCTTTACGCACAAGTAAACAGTCTTGACATCCTTGCTTATCAAATTCACGACATCCAAGGACGCCAAGTTGGTGCAGCTCAAAACCTCAAGCTCCCAGTTTTGGCCTTGCCAATTAGCGAATTTAAAGCTGGCGTTTATTTCCTTACCGTTGATACCCAATACGGTCAAGTGAAACGCGAGTTTGTGATTGAATAATGAAATCAAATCTTTGGTATATAATTGTCGGAGCAAGCCTAATGGCTTGCTCCGCTCATTTTACCCCTACTTTCCGAATCAGTCATCAATCGGTTGTTGAAACAACTCCTGATTCATCTTTACTCAAGCAACTCCAACCCTATAGGGATACTTTAGTTCAAGAATTCAGTGCTTATGTGGCAACAGCACCAGTCAATTTAGTCATTAGCCGGCCTGGTTCAAACCTCATGAACTGGTGTGCCGATGCCGTCCTGAGCTCACAAACAGCAAACAAACGCTTAAGTGAACCCGTCATTTGCTTGCTCAACACCGGTGGTTTGCGCAGTTCTTTTGGCGCTGGAAAGCTCACCTTGGCTGACTTTTACAAACTCATGCCCTTCGACAACCGCGTAGTCTGGATCCATCTGCCGGTAGCCAAAATTCCCGAAATTGAAAATTACCTAAAACAAAGTGGTGGAGAACCAATAGCCAATTGCACTTACAAAAATGGCAAGCTCGACATACCAAGTTTGTTACCCAGCCATCAATATATTTGGGTGCTCACCACAGACTTTTTAGCAAATGGCGGCGACAAAATGAGCTTTTTTTTAGGTTTAGAAAAAGAGGAAACTACTCTTCTGCTACGCGATATCCTGATTACTACCGCCTACCAACAGGACACCCTTCTTTTAGATCCACAAGTAAGATATATCCGATGAAGTTCACACGTAGGAAACTCTTTCAAAAATTTGGCATTTTATCCTTTGGATTGCTGCTTCCAAATTGGTTAAGTGCCGCTTCACGGAAGAAAAATAAACCCAAGCTCGTTATTCTTCATACCAACGACACCCATTCTCAAATTGACGCCCTTCCAGCCAATCACAGCAAATTTCCGAATCAAGGGGGTATTGTTGCACGGGGGGCATTGATAGACCAATACCGAAAAGCGCATGAAAATGTATTGCTGCTAGACGCCGGCGACTTTTTTCAGGGCACGGCTTATTTCAACCGCTTTAAAGGTGTTCTAGAAATGAAACTCATGAGCGCACTCGCTTATGATGTCGTTACTTTAGGCAACCACGACTTCGACATCGGCATAGACGGCTTCATGAATGCGCAACAACATGCCAATTTCAAGTTTGTCAATGCCAATTACAACTTTGGTCAAACGGCCATGGCAAAGGTTGTGGCCCCGTATCACATCATTCAAAAAGGCCCCTACAAAATTGGTGTATTTGGTGTGGGTATCGACCTAAACGGACTCGTTCCTTCTAGTAATTTCTCTGGAATTGAAATGCAAGATCCTTATTTGAGTGCTGAAAATGCAATTCAGCAACTCAAAACCCAAGATTGCAACCTGATCATTTGTTTATCTCACTTGGGATACCAATACGAAGATCCGAACAAACCAAGCGATGTCTTGCTTGCTCAAAAAGTCGCTGACATCGACCTCATTTTAGGTGGCCACACCCATACGTTTATGGATGTCCCTACGAAAATCAAGCAGCCAAATGGAAAGGAAGTATGTATACACCAAGTAGGATGGGCCGGCGTGAGGCTTGGCGTCATAGAGGTTACGGAGAAAAAGTTTAACTTTCTTCAAAAAATCATCCATTGATTCCAAAAATAATCGGCATTTACCTTTTTGTTTTCCTTCTTCATTCTTGTACGAAGGAGGTCAATATAACGATTCCGGAATTGCCACCACAATTAGTAGTCGATGGCAACATTGAAACCGGATGCAACCCGCTTGTTTTGCTCACGATGTCGCAATATGCAGCAGACACAGTGAGTTTACTGAACTATTTAAACAGTGTGGTCAGCGATGCCGAAGTAAGTGTTGTCCGCGGGAATGATACTTTTGCACTCATCCCCACTTTTGTCCAGGACCTTTCGCTTGAAAGTCAGAAAAGACTAGCCGAAATGCTGCGCCTTGAACTTAATGAAGTACAATTCTTACCCATACAGGTCTATACTTCAACTACATTAATTGGCAGTGCAAATAATCAATATGAGCTGTGTATTTCTCATAATGGCAAGGTATTTAAAGGAAGTACTTACCTCCTGCCACCGCCAGTACTCGATACCCTTTTTTGGAAAAGAGAAACCACAACCATCGAATATGGCTACAGTTGGGCGCGCTTAACTGACCCCATTGCAAGTGCCGATGCCTATCGTTGGGAGGTGCGCCGCATAGACAAAGATGACAATGGCTCCGACCTCGATCCTATTTTCAGACGTGCCCGCGGCGGCATCTTTTCAGATGAATTTTTCAATGGGCTTGAAATAGAATTTTATTTAAAGAACCCACTCCAAAGAAAAGACAGCACGCATTTGAAGGAATACCGTAGGTATTATCGATATGGCGATAGCGTAGTGGTCAAGTTTTCCAAAATGGACCAAGCTGTTTTTCTGTATTACGACCGTATGTCGGCGCAACTTGACGCGGCATCTAACCCTTATGCCACGCCCATTAACATCCCTTCCAACATAAAAGGATGTCTAGGTATTTGGGCAGGCTTTAGCCCCTGGTACGATACGCTCTTTTGTGTAGATTGATCAGTATTTATATAAATGACGATGCGAATCACTATAAGTTCTTTTTATGTCATTTTCCATTTTTACAATTGAACATTCACTGCGTTTTAGTGTTACAATTGCACAAAACCTTATTTATGTTTCGCTCAATCATTGCTTTTCTCCTTTTAGCTCTTACCAATTTAACCTTCGCTCAAACGACCGTTACGGGTGGCATCTATCAAAACACGACCTGGACTAGTGCAGGAAGCCCTTACCTCATGACGGGCTCAATGGTTGTGTTTCCAGGAGCTACACTTACCATAGAACCTGGAGTAGAGGTTCGGGTAACACCAGACTATTCGTTTAATACAGGAAACCTCCGCTATTTAGAAATCAGAGGTGCACTCATTGCCATCGGAACCGATGCAGCTCCCATTACCTTTAAGACAACAGATGCGAGTATCCTTGGACAACAAACTTGGGAAGGCATCAGAATCAAAGGCTCACAGGGTGGTAATGTTCAGCTTGACCGCTTTCGCCTTTTTGATAGCTGGCAAGGAATCAATAATGATATTGCTCAGCCCGGTGTCAATTACAGCTGGACGAACTGCCACTTCAAAAACCACAATTACAGTATCCAACTCAATGCCGACATGACATACAATGGTTGTTTGTTCGAAAACAACGGCGTAGGGCAAGCCGCACAAATTTTGTATGGTTCACTGTCTGCTACCAATTGCCAATTCATCAATAACTTTTGTTCTTTCACTTGGTCCAACACTATTAATGTAGACAACTGCCTCTTCGAAGGCAACGGTAACAATATCATTGGCTCACCTGGTTTGGTAACCAACAGTCAGTTCATTGACAACGACTTCGCTTTTGCCGAGGCTTATGGGCATACCATCCAAAATTGTTACTTTGAAGGAAACGGCGTCGCTATTGACAACTCAGGTGGAGCAAACATCAGTAACAACACCTTTGATAGTAATGTCTTAGCGGTTCGTTTGGGCGACGGCAGTTCACTTACCAATAATATCATTACCAACAACGGCGTGGGTGTAGCCGTGTTGGCTTACAGTCCAAACTCTACACTCATCGAAAACAACACCATTTGTTACAACACCGACTACAACCTTCAAAACCTT
>CANHBA010000060.1 GCA_947458985.1 Flavobacteriales bacterium | reverse complement strand
CTTAATATCATTAACAAAATGCCAAATTGGACTCCTGCTAAAAATGCAGGTCGTCCGGTAAGACTCTGGGTACGCGTTCCAATTATCTACGACACCCAATAGTCCAACTCAACAATTACTAAATCCCCATCTCGATGGGGATTTTTTTTCCCTAAAAAATATGAAATACGTTCAGCTCTCTCTAGGTTTATTGGTTGTGGTGCTTTGCCTTTGCTTTGCAATTGTGCTGCTCACCACCGACCTCATCGCGATGGAACCATGGCGCAAAAATGTGTTAGTCGTGGTATTTATTGGCTATGGTGCTTTTAGAGGCTGGCGAGTTTATAATGGTTTTAAAATCAATCATAAGTGATGAAAACAAGCGGACTCCTTCTCTTTTTTGCACTGCTCTTCAGTGCTTGCGACAGCAACAACAACCCATTTGTTTATCAAAAAGACGCGCACGGCCGTGGCAAAGCCCACATTTATGTGGAAGAATCCTTTAAGCCTTTGTTCAGCACATCAATTGCTACTTTCGAAAGTCAGTACCCGAAAGCCAAAGTAACAGCCACCTACGGCGCTGAAAATAACATCATCGATGCATTTTACGCCAACAAGACCAAAACAATTGTGGTTTCGCGCAACTTCAACGACAAAGAGAAAGAATACCTCAAAAGCAAAAATGTATCCTACCGCAGCGATAAAATTGCCACAGACGCTATTGTAATCATCATGCACCCAAGCAATAAGGATTCGGTATTAAGCGTTGGGCAAATTAAAAAACTTTTGACGCAAAACTATTCCAATAATACAGCTACTCTCTCCAAAAAAGCCCAATACCAAGTTGTATTTGATCAAAATGGCTCAGCCAATTTCAACTTCATGACCAATATGCTTCAAGTTGAAAAATTAGGCAACGGTGTATCGGCACTTCAATCCAATGAAGAAGTCATAAATTATGTTAAAACGCATCCAAACGCAATTGGCATCATCGGCCTCAATTGGATATCCGATCAGGACGACCCCACCTCAATGGAGTTCATGGAAGGGCTCAAAGTTGCATCAGTATACACAACTAATGCGGCCGATGCCTGCAAACCATATGCTGGTTTTATTTACACCAAAGAATATCCACTCATTCGAGACATCTGGGTCATTAATAAAGGCCGAAGGTCTGGCCTCCACACCGGTTTTGTTTTATTCATGAAAAAAGACGACAAAGGTCAGTTGATCATTCAAAAGTCAGGTTTAGTGCCTGCCCTCACCCCTGTCAGACTCGTTTTGCAATAATTTTGTAAAAAATAATAAGGGGCACAATTTTTGTATCCCAAAAAACTAGGCTATTTTTGGCCGGAATTTAAGTTAAATTAAACAGACATGAAACGCATCTTACTCTTCAGTACGCTTCTGATTTCTGGGCTCAACTACGCTCAGAGTTTACAAGTTGCCAACGCAAAAACAGAAAACGAACGTTACCGTGAAGCGCTCAACGACTTCAAAAAGTTAGTTGCAGGCGATCCTATCAATGGTGAGAACTATTTTTACTACGGCGATTGCTACTTTGAAATGGAAGAAGTTGATTCCGCAAAAATGATGTGGAAAAAAGGCTATGAAGTGGATAAACTCCGCGCTATGCCACTCGTTGGCTACGGACGTGTACTTTGGTTAGAGGGTAAACCAACCGAAGCCAAAGCCGAATTTACCAAAGCGCTTTTGTTGACCAAAAAAGACAAACTCAAAAAAGCAGAAGTAATTCGTGGTATTGCTGAAATCTATATTGAGGCTCCAACTAAAAACCTAGACGAAGCACTCATTCTTCTTGAAGAAGCGATCTTGAAAGATCCTACCAACGAAGACAACTATTTGCTAAAAGGCGATGCACTTTATGCACGTAATTCTTCTGACGCATCTGAGGCATTGAAAGCTTACAACCAAGTATTGGTCATCAATCCGAAATCTCCACGTGGTATTGTGCGCAAAGCACTTATTTACCAACGTGCGCGCAACGAACAAGAAGCCAACAAAATGTACAACGAGGCCAAGGCTATTGACCCTACCTATGCTCCTGCTTACCGCCTGAACGCTGAGCTCTTCATGATGTTTGGAAAAAACGACAAAGCAATAGAGAACTGGCTAAAATACCTCGAGCTCAACAATAATATCGAATCAAGATACCGCTACGTGAACGCACTTTACGGCGCCTCACAATGGTGCGTGATGATTCCTCAACTCGACTTATTAGTAGCTAACAACATGAATAACTTCTTCATTCAACGTTTTTATACTTTTGCCTATGCAAATTGCGCTACAGATAGCCTTAACCTAGACAAAGCTCTGGCTGCATCTGACCGCTTTTTTGCTATGGTTCCGCAAGACAAAATCAACTACCAAGATTTCAAAGTTAGAGGTACTATCCATCAAAAGAAAGCACAAGATAGCTTGGCAATCATCGCATTTGAGAAAGCTGCAGCCATGAACGAAATTGGTTACAAAGAGTTGTCTAATGACCTGCTCAAATTGTATACTAAGAACAAAATGTATGATAAATTAATCAGCGCATATGAGACCCGCCGTCAAAAGAATGGCAAACTTTTGGCTCCGGAGCTATACGAACTCGGTAAAGCTTATTATTTTGGTCGCAGCGACTACAAATCGGCAGATAGCATCTTCACATTAGTGATTCAAAACGATTCTACTTATGTGCCAGGTTATATCTATCGCGGTCGTTCTAACTACAAAATGGATACAAATAACGAAAAATGGATGGCTTTTCCTTTCTACTTGAAAGTGACTGAAATCGTGAAACCCGAGGACCGTACACAGCCATCTAAAAAAGCGTTTGTATTAGAGTCTTTGCGCTATGTTGCCGATTATTATTCTAAATCTGCCAACAAGGACCTCGAAAAAGCGAAATCCTATTTCGAACAAATTCTTCAAATTGAACCTAATGATGCGGTAGCTAAAAAAGCATTAGGTATCAAAGATCCTGCGCCTGCACCTACAACAACGCCAGGAACAACACCAAAACCAGCTGCGCCAGTTCGCAACTAAGAAATATAACGCTTAACAAAAAGGGCGGCCCTGCGGGCCGCCCTTTTTTTGTATTCTATTTTTACTTAGGCTTGTTGTAAACCTAAGTAGCGTGCCACATATTTGCCAATGATGTCAAATTCAAGATTCACCTGCGTACCTGCTTCAATTTGCTTGAAGTTGGTGTGCTCATAGGTGTAAGGTATAATACATACTGAGAAGCGGCCTTTTTGAGCATCTACAACTGTTAGGCTGGTGCCGTTAACGGTAATGGAGCCCTTTTCTACGGTAACAAAAGATTCAGGATGCTCAAAAGTAAAGCGCCAAGAGCCGTTTTCATCAAGTACTTCAGTACAAGACCCCACGCAATCGACGTGGCCCTGAACCATGTGGCCGTCTAGTCGGCCGCCAAGCTGCATACAGCGCTCTATGTTGATTTTGCTGCCTACCTGCCAGGTGCCTAAATTGGTTTTGAGTAGTGTCTCTTGTATAGCCGTAACGACATGTTCTTTTTCGTTTTGAGCAACAACTGTTAAACAACAACCATTGTGGGCTACACTTTGGTCAATTTTAAAACCTGCAGATAAGGCAGAGGAAATGGTAAAATGGATATTTCCAGCCTCTTTTTGAATAGAGGTTACTACTCCAACTTCTTCAATTATTCCTGTAAACATAATGCAAACTTACACAAACTTAGGCGCTCATGCACAAATCTTGAAGATTGAGTTGAAGTGTTGTCCGGTTATTGTAGGTATTTGCCGTCATCTGAAAAACAATATCTACAAAAACCCCAGCAGCTAATTCTTTTTCAAATGCGGCAAGCTTAAAGCCAATTGCTTCTATCACAACTTTGGAGTCCTCTTGAATCAGTTTGAGTTTGAGATGGGTCCCCTTTAAGACTTTGTATTCAACGACCATACAATTGGTAGCTAAAAACACAGGAGGCATGTTGCCAGGCCCGCAAGGTTCAAAGGCATCTAGAATTTGAAGTATACGCGGAAAGTGAACCTGAGGGTTTGAGCCGAGTTCTTTGAATTGAATTGTGGTGTCAATGTTTATCTGACGCTGCAATTGCTCTGCGCCCAATGCGGCTGCAACTGCAGCTTCGAATGCAGCTATAAAAGCTGGCAATTGATCGGGTAATAAGGTGAGGCCAGCTGCAAATTGGTGGCCGCCAAATTGAATGAGCTGCGCTTGACACGCTTCGAGGAGTTCATATAGGTGTAAGGGCGCCATACAGCGCGCCGAACCCGTTAAGACACCATAGGACTCAGTGAGCACGATTGTGGGCCTGAAATGCGTTTCTATGAGCCGTGAAGCGACGATTCCGACAACGCCTTTGTGCCAGTCGGGCTGAAAAACGATTGTAGATAGCTTAGAGGCAAAGGAATGATCTGCCGCAATTTGATCGAGGGCTTGTGCGGTTATTTCTTGGTCAAGGGAACGGCGTGTGGTGTTGTCGTTGTTGATGGCAGTTGCTA
The DNA here is from genome assembly GCA_947458985.1 of Flavobacteriales bacterium. GTDB lineage: Bacteria > Bacteroidota > Bacteroidia > Flavobacteriales_D > Crocinitomicaceae > UBA952. Next base: position 7,090 of record CANHBA010000060.1, on the reverse strand, counting down.
GGTCGTCGATTTCTTGTTGGTCACTACTGAGCATCCAGTCTACGGCGCGCTTTCCAGATGCAATTCGGCCGGCGGCATTAATGCGCGGCGCCAAAATAAAGACGAGGTCTCGGAGTGAAAGCGGGAGCGCTTTGGCAGCAAGGTCTAAAATAGCCAAAAAGGCAGGCCTAGGCGCTGCGTTGAGTTGCAATAGTCCTTTAGCGCAAAGCGTACGGTTTTCGTCGAGAAGTTCTACGATATCGGCCCCGATTGACAGCGCTACAAGATCTAGACTTTTATAGAGCGGTTCTAAATCGTTTTTGAGGTGAATATATAGCGCCTGCAAAAGCTTAAAAGCAACTCCGCAACCCGACAATTCCTTATAGGGATAAGCGCAGTTGGGTTGTTTCGGATTGAGGACTATTGCCGGAGGTAAAGTGGTGTCGGGTTGGTGGTGGTCACAAACAATGATATCGATACCTGCTGCTTTGGCCCGAGCTAAAGTTGCATGCGCCTTGATACCGCAATCTAGTGTAATGAGTAGCTGAAAACCCTCTTGAATAGTGAAATCTATGCCGGCCTCACTAACGCCGTAACCTTCTTTATAGCGATCAGGGATGTAATACGCGCAAGACAAGCCAAGCAGCTGCAACTGTTCAGCCATGAGCGCCACTGCAGTTGTGCCGTCGACGTCGTAATCGCCGTACAAGAGCACCTTCTCTTGCGTAGTGATGGCTTGGGCTAGCCGAAGCACTGCCGAACTCATGTTGCGCATTAAAAATGGGTCGTGCAATGCGTGCTGTTGTGGCTTAAAGAACTGCACGGCTTCGGCGCGGTTACTGATGCCTTTTTGCAAAAGTAGTTGCGCGGCAAAATGTGGAATTTTGAGTTCTTCGGCGAGTGCTAAAACAGCAGATACAGGTTCTTGAACCCGGAGTTTCCAAGTTTGATTCATATAGTAAAGGTAAACGAATAAAGCGCTGCCGCCTTCCGTTAATCTACGTAAGAGAGCTTCAACATATTGGAACCGCCGAGGTCTTCGAGTGGAATAGACGCTACGTTGATAACGACATCGCCGATTTGGAGGAGGCCCTCTTCTTTCATGATGTGTTTGATGTCAGCAATGGTGTGGTCGGTAGAAATGCGTTTGTTGTAGTAAAATGCTTGAACGCCCCATACTAAGTTGAGTTGCGTGAGTATTTTACGATTGTGGGTAAACACAAATATTTGGGAAGCCGGACGTTGTGACGCAATTTTATAGGCAGTATAGCCAGAAAAAGTCATGGTGATGATGGCATTTGCTTCTACGCGCTGCGCCAAACGACAAGCGTTGAAACAAATGGAATCTGAAATGAAACGCGGATTGCCTTTTGGAGGAAGTTCTTCTTTGTGGTACATGCTCGGGTGCTGCTCCATTTCTTTGATGATGTTGGCCATGGTCTGAACCACCTGAACGGGATACTGCCCTACTGATGTTTCGCCGGACAACATAACGGCATCGGCGCCATCGAGAACCGCATTAGCGACATCGTTGACCTCAGCGCGGCTCGGCGTAAGGCTATTCAGCATAGATTCCATCATTTGGGTAGCTACAATAACGGGCTTCGCTTTTGAAATGGACTTACTGATGATCATTTTTTGCATTAGCGGCACATTTTGGTAGGGAATCTCTACGCCTAGATCTCCTCGTGCTACCATTAAGGCATCGCTCTCTTCAATGATTTCGTCGATGTTTTCTAATGCTTCTGGCTTTTCAATTTTAGCAACTACCTTGGCAATACTGCGTTTTTTATCGATAATTGCTTTGAGGTCGGTGATGCATTTTGCAGTGCGCACAAAAGAAAGTCCGATCCAATCTACACCCAATTTGAGTGCGTAATTGAGGTCTTCAAGGTCTTTCTCGGTGAGCGATGGCATGGAGATTTTGGTATTCGGAAAATTGACACCCTTTTTAGAGCACAACAAGCCACCTTGAACTACCTCGCAACGGATTTTTTCTTTTTTGTCGGTCTCCAATACAAGTAATACGAGTTTACCGTCGTCTAGAAGGATGCGCTCTCCGGGGTTGACGTCTCTTGGCAATAAAGTATAGTTAATAGAAAAGCGCTGGTTGTTGCCCAGTACTTTTTCTACGACGATATCGATTTGCTGCCCTACTTCAATGAGTACACCGTTGTTTTCCATTTCGTGGGTCCGGATTTTTGGCCCTTGTAGATCGGCTAAGATGGCTACGTTCAGACCCAACTCCTCATTGAGCTCGCGAATAAGGGCAACGGCCCCGGCGTGGTCTTGGTGGCTACCGTGAGAAAAATTCAAACGACAAACGTTCAGACCTGCGCGCATCATGTCGGCAAGGATGTCTTTTTTAAGCGAGGCGGGGCCCATTGTGGCCACTATTTTAGTTTTTTTCATGTCAACTTGTAAGGTAATCTAAAATGTCAAATTCGTCGCTGTTAAAGCTAAAAACAGCAACTATACCGTTGATGGCCCTGAGCTGTTCGATGAGTGTTTCGGGCTGATGAGAGAAATTTTCTTTCAATACCAAAAAGTAATCGATCATGGGGCGGTCGGCTTGTAGCAATTGTTGTTCTTGTTTGTTCTTCACTAAAAAAAAACGCGTCAAGAGCTCTTGATCTTCGTAGGAAAAAAAACTAAAGGCTTGCTGCGCTTTGATTTTGGGCATGTAGAGCTCGAAGCGTTGTTGTTCTTTTTCTAAATGAATTCCGAGCATTTGGTTGAGTTCCCAGGTGAGTCGGTAATCGGCAAATGCAGTAGAAATTCCGTAAACTTCGAAGGGTTGTTCGTCGTCGAGGGTGAGTTCGTATTTTTTGACTTTTCCCATTGCGTTCAAATTTACTCATTTAATGGCAAATGCAACATCAACAATTCATTGTCAATTGATTTATTAGCAATGAAGATGCGCCAAGTGTTTAATGTTTACATTTGTCTATACAAACATTCGTATGCGCTCTATTCTCCTCTTATTGTCAAGTCTTTTTTGTGTTTTGATGCTATCAAATGTGTTGGCACAACCAGACAAAATGATCACCAACCGCGATAACTACTTTTGGCAATTTGGCGTTGCCTGGACCACCACCGACGACGACGGCAAAGAACTCAATCCGGCGCCTTTTGACCAATTACATGGGCTGCCTTTCCCATCTCGTTTATATGTTGACCGCTATATTTACAATGGCTGGAGTGCCGAAGCTGTGCTTGGGGCGCAAACCTATAAGTCAGATCGCATGGTCAATGATTCAATTGGCGTAAATGGCTTTATTGGCTACTTCGATGCAGCGCTCAAATATTCTTTTTATAAACAACTAGGACGCGGCGCAATTGACCCGTATTTAGGTGCTGGTCTAGGATTTAGCTTGCGCTCTTCTGACCCAAAGCAAAGTGCGCCTATGCTGAGCCCAACGGTCAATTTATCAGCTGGCTGTACTTTTTGGATGAGCAAACAAATAGGATTACAAGCACAAGGCGTTTATAAATTTGGCCTTGTGGACATACTCGGAAGTGCTTCATATGCACAATATAGCATAGGATTGGTGTACCGCATCGAAAAAACCGATGGCTATAAAAGTGAATTTCACAAACCGAAATATAAATTGCCTCGCAAACCTTCTCGCATCAAAATTGAGAAGTCTACAGATGAATCTTAGTTAGCGATGGTCATGCGCTTTTTGGTCTCTTGATCAGCGGTAATGATGCCGTAATAATAAACGCCATTCGAAATTTTAGTGCTGTCAAAGCGCAAAATATGGCCGCCTTTTTCAAAGGAAGCATTCGCAATTTCGTGAATAATGACATTATTTTGCCAAAGTGCAAATTGCACATTTGTTTGGTCAGGGCAAACAAAGTAAAAGGAAAGTTCACCCATGGCTGGTTCTTGATCAAGGGTGTAGAGTTCGCAATAATCTTTGTGCTTCATGTGTCCTCGCTGAAAGCGTCTGAGCAATGCTCTGTAGCCAATAACTGCTATAAGAATGAGAAAAGAGACGAACAAAAATTTTACAATTGCTTCCATTAAAGAGAGATTATGCCCGGAATAAGTGCAGCGCGTTCGTAAACAGCAATGATGTCGTCGGGAGAGAGCATGACTTCTTTGGCGCTTAGGCTTACGTATTTACCGCTTCCGGAATGATGGTAACTGATTTCACTGTTGATGTCAAAAAGTGCTGTTACTTGCGCTAAATGATGGTTGTCGTTAGGGACAATAAATTTGAACAAATAGATATTTGGCCATTCTTGCAATTCGAGTTGTGCTTTGAGCGCGTCAAATGTTCCCATGATACAAAATTACGAACTTGCGTTAGACCAAAGCAATCAATTTTTATATTTGTTTACATGCGTTTCAATAACCTCCTTATTCTTGGTGTCGGATTTGTGCTGTTGGCCTTTGTTTATTGGCCTGCCAACATCAGTTTGACACAAAACAATGCGCAGGATCAATCCCAGCCAATCGATTCCATTCCAGAAACAGACCCCAGTATCTATACAGTACAACTCAACAACTATTTGTCGGACTACATGGACCGCTCTGTTCATCAAGGTATTCCAGCTGTTGCCAATACGGACGGACTGCGCAAAGCCTATCGAGCCAACAAACTTGTACTTGTGAGCCCTAACACCGGCTTCAGTCTAGACACCTTCCAATATTCTTACGCGATGCTTACCCCATATGCTGCGCAAATATTAACAGAAATTGGGCGCGCATTTCACGATTCAATTGCGCAAAGCCCACTCAAAGATTGCCAGCTCATTGTAACCTCCATGACCCGAACAAAATACACGGTTTCACAACTCATGCCCAATAACCGAACTGCGGTGCGCCGTAGTCCGCATCTGAACGGAAATGCCTTCGATTTTTCTTTTTCTCGCTTCAAAACAAACCAAGCACTTAGCGAGAAAGAGAAAAACTACTTGCGAACCATCATTTCACAAATATTAGTTCGCTTTAAAAAAGATATTAAAATTTGGGTGACCTTCGAAGCTAGAGAAGAATGCTTGCATGTTGTTGCAAGAAAAGGAGTTTAAATTGTAAATTTGCCCATGCGTTGGGAATACCTCTTTTTTTTAGTCTCCTTTTACACCTTCGGACAACAACAACTCGAGGCTAAATATATTCAAGAAAAAATTACCATAGATGGTGTTTTCAACGAAGCTGCGTGGTCTGCTCAAATAGCAGCTACTCCGTTTATCCAAATCAAACCCGAACCAGGCAAGCCATCGAAAAGCCTTACTAGCGTCCAATTGCTTTATGACCAAGACGCTATTTACTTCGGATTTTTCTGTCAAGACCCCACAGATTCCATTTCCAAAGTACTTTCTCTCCGAGACGACTACAACCCCAATTGCGATATCATCGGCATTTTTCTAGATACCTACAACGACAATCAAAATGGTTTTTATTTTGGCCTGACGAGCCGTGGGGTGCAACTCGACGCCAAAATTGCAGCCAATGACTACAATGACCGTCTCAATTTAGTTTGGCACAGTTCGGTTCGAATTGTAGAAAATGGCTGGATTGCCGAAATCCGCATCCCCTATTCCGCGCTACGCTTTCCACAAAAAGAGGTGCAAGATTGGGGCGTTAATTTTGGGCGGCAAATTGCACGTAACCGCGAAGAATCTTCTTGGGTGAAGGTCAACCCCGACCTCGAAAACATGTTGCTAGAAAGTGGCGACATCACCAACATCAAAAATATCAGCCCTCCTTTGCGCTTGGCGCTCATTCCTTACGTCTCCGCTTATGCCGATGAAGTGCGCAAAGAAGACGGCTCCAAGAGCTTGCTGCGTTCATTTAACGGCGGTATGGACATCAAATACGGCATCAATGAAGCTTTTACTTTAGACCTCACGTTGGTGCCAGATTTTGGTCAGGTGGTATTTGATCAGCAAGTGCTCAACCTAACGCCTTTTGAAGTTCAATTCAACGAAAACCGACAGTTCTTTACCGAAGGCATGGAACTATTCAATAAAGCCGGCATTTTCTACAGCCGTCGCATCGGCATTCAAGCGCCATATAAGGTGACCCAAACCATGCTCAAGCCAGATGAATACCTCGAAAACGTTCCAGGTTCGTCGCAACTCTATAATGCTTCTAAAATATCAGGCCGCAACAGCAAAGGCCTAGGAATTGGCGTTTTCAATGCCGTAAACGCCGAGCAAATTGGCACAGCTGTTTCTACAATCGATGAAAGCCGTCGCGACGTACTCATCTCGCCACTCACGAATTACAATGTTGTTGTTTTTGATCAAAATTTAAAAAACAACTCTTCGGTAACCTTTACCAATACCAATGTATGGCGCTCGGGGTCTTTTTACGATGCCAATGTATCTGCAGTTAATTTTAGCGTCAATTCGAAAGACAACAATTACAATATCAACGGAAAAGGAATTGTGTCGGCGCAGCTCGATGCCTCAAACACACTTGGACACAATCTCAATTTGAATATCCAAAAGCAACGCGGCGCCCTTATTGGTGGTTTGGGCTACCTAGAAGAGTCCGATACTTACGACCCCAACGACCTCGGCTTCAATTACAACAACAACCGAAGAATTTTTGAAGCAAGTATGGCCTACCGAGAGTTTGAACCGAAATGGAAAAAACTCATGAAATGGAGTGCGAATGCCTCTATTTCTCAGACTTACTTATATAACCCAAGTGTCTTTACAAGTAATATGGCAACTCTGAATTTCTTTACAGTAACCAAGAAGTTCAATGCCTTTGGTGGTAATGGCGGCGCCACGCTCAAACCTACACAAGATTATTTTGAACCGAGAACAGACGGAGCGGTGTTTACCATTCCGCAATTTTACTTTTTCAATACCTGGTTCTCTACCAACTACCAAAGAAAAATAGCTATTGATGCTGGCGGAAGTTTGAATCAGTACATCGGCAACCCATGGAAGCAATATGCCTATAATTTTAGCCCCAGACTACGCCTTTCCGACGCTATCTTTTTGATTTATTCCTTTGAAAAAGAACTCCAATACGACAACCTAGGTTACGCCATTCCTTTTGCAACACCAGCCATGAGTTATCAAGGAATTCTTTTTGGTCAGCGCAACCGCAACACCACTGTTCAAGCAATAGCACTCGATT
>CANHBA010000059.1 GCA_947458985.1 Flavobacteriales bacterium | reverse complement strand
CCTTTAAACACAAAGCGGTTTTTGCTAGGAATTTGCTGTGCGGCTGTTTTGGTGGAGTCGTATAGTTCAGTGAAAGCCAATTGATTCACGTAAATATTTGGCACACCTGCTTCAGTGAGTTTTTCTGCGAGTGTTTTGCCAAAAGGCTCAATAGTTGTAAAGAAAATACGCCCATTTTTGCGGTTGATGGTACCGCCGTTGTCGATTTTGTTGCCAACTACATTGAAAGGGGCAAAGTCAAAAACACCATCCGAGAAAGGTTGGTTGTTCTGATTGATTTTGTCCATATCGAGGAGCGTGACAATTTGTTTTTTGTCGATGCCATCGTAAGGTAAGAAAGGTTGGAGTACGGAGGTGCTGCTATTGTTGTAATAAACGTCTATTTTAAAACCGAGTTGGTCTACTTGGTAGGCACCGATAGAGTAGACGTTTTTCATCATGAGATCCCAAATTTTGTTTTTAGGACTTGTGATGGTAGGCTTGATGAGTTTGAGAATCAGTGCTTCTTGACCGTTGGTACCGTCTGTAGAGAATTCTCCAATTTGGTAAGTTTGACCGCGGTAGGTGTATTCGTAGGCCACCGCTAAAACTTCGTCGTTGTTGAGTGCGGTGTTCAAAGACACGTAGCCGAGTAGCGCGTTGTAAGTGTACTCGTTTTCATTGAGCTTGCGCGCATTTTCTACTTTTTCGTAGTCGACCGCTTGGTTAAACGGACCAGGGGAGTTGACTTGTGCACTGAGGGCCAATACTGTGTTTGAAAAACCGCGAACTAATGGCTGAGCCGCCGCCCAATCGTAGAGTCCATTTGCTTGGTTGTCAGGTAATTCTTGTGTAGAATAGTTGCCCGGATTGCCTTGACAGTTGCTTTGTTTGGCCTCTCCTAAGTCAGAAAAGGCTACAATATTGCGCGTGTTTTCGGTAATACTGCTGCGGTTGGTAACCCATACCTCTATACGTGTAATATAGGTCGTGGAATTGACTACAGGCAAGGTCGCCATTGCGGTGTCGTAGTGTTGTTGGTGGTAGAGATTGAGGAAGTAGTGGCGATTGGCTTCGTAGTTGTCGGCGGTGATTTCAAATTTTTGAACTTGAGCCTTACCCGTAACGTTGATTTCGGTGCGCTTTCCTTTTGATTGAGCCACAATGAAATCTACGGTAGAGCGACCAAATTTAAGTTGTGTTTTGAAACCAAAAAGGGTTTGAGAGCTCGGAATAAGGGTGGTAGGAAGTTCAAGACTTACCTGACCAAGTGCAATTTTTTGAAGGATGTCGTCTTCTTTACCTGTGCGCTCTAGTTTAGAGATGTTTTCGAAGTCGAAGTTGGCGCGCGTATTGTATTTCATGTTCACCTTCATGTTGGTCCCGATTTGGCCGGTGATGTCCATGTTGATGTTCTGATTGAAATCGAAGCGCGTGATATTGCGCTGGCGCATTGGTAAGATGGGGTTGTCTACGCGCGAATGGTTTGCCCCGAGTGAGATTTCGAGGTTACCGCCGGGCGTAATGGTGATTTGATCTGAACCAAAAAAGCTCTCAAATGCTTTGGAGCCTATCTTAATTGGGAGTTCAAACGTGCGGTTTTCAGCGCTTTCTTCGGCAACAATTTCTTTCCAGTCGAGGGTAAAGCTTTTTTTCTCTTCGTATTGGAGGTATTCCTCAAGGGTCATGGCTTGTGGAGACCTAAAATAGGTGTCTTTGCCCATGATGTCTCTAAAAACAAATGTTTTGGACTCGGGGTCGTAGACAATTGTTTGGTTGAGGTTAGTAGGGTCGCCGAGGTCAAAACTTTGGGGTAAATTTTGAAAGGGATTGAGCGGGTTAAAAATGGGAAAAGGGAGGTTGGGTGTTTGCGCAGTAGCTTTTTCAATAGTGAAAAACACCATCAAAAGTAAGATGCCAGTTGCAAAGTATTTCTGCCAGTTGTTGTGTTGCACGGTTATAGTAGTCTTAGCGCTTCTTTGATCAGTTGTTCTACGGTTTGGGTTCCGGTATCGATTTTATCCAATACCTTTTCGGCTGATTTTTTGTCAAAACCGAGCGAAACCAAAGCAATTAACGCATCAAATCGATTTCTATTGTTCGAAGAGAAAATATTCTCGGTGCCGAGTTCCATTTTGGACACCTTCCCTTTGAGGTCAATAATGACGCGCTGGGCAGTTTTGGTACCAATTCCTTTGACTTTTTGGATGCTTGCCACATCTTCAGAAAGAATAGCGTGGGCAATTTCGTCGGGTGTCATGGAAGACAGCATGATGAGTGCGGTGTTGGGCCCAATACCGGAAACACTGATGAGGTGTCCGAACATTTCGCGCTCTTCTTTGGTTGCAAAACCATAAAGAATATGCGCGTCTTCTCTGACGATTAGTTTGGTATGTAAAACAATGGCATCTGATGCCGGCAATACGGAATACGTATTGAGTGAAATTTTCACTTCGTAACCCACGCCCGCACACTCAATTAAGAGGTCGGTTGGGTTTTTTTCGATCAGGCGGCCATTGAGTCTAGAAATCATTTGTCTTGGCTTTGGGCGTCAATTACTGCAATTTTGATCATGCTGAGGATCTCGCGGACACTTGCGCCTAGTTGCAGCACGTGTAAAGATTTGCGCATCCCTAAGAGAATCGGGCCAATAGCGTCGAGTTCGTTGGTAGATTGCAAGAGTTTGTAAGCGATGTTTCCGGCAGAAAGATTCGGGAAAATAAGTGTATTGACCTCTTTGTTGGCCAAGAAAGAGAACGGGAATTTCTCGTTCATGAGCTCCGGATTAAGGGCAAAATTGGCTTGCATTTCGCCATCCACTACCAAGTTAGGTTGTGTTTCGTGGAGAATATGCACTGCCTTAGCCATTTTTTCAGGGTCGTCGCCAGGAGATGAGCCAAAATTGGAATAACTCAAGAGGGCAATACGCGGTTGCAATTTTAAGCGACGGATGAATTTGGCAACGTTGACAGTGATTTCGGCGATTTGTTCTGCCGTAGGATTCAGGTTGACGGTGGTGTCGGCCAAGAAAAGCGGACCTTTTTTGGTGTTGAGGATGTACATCCCGGCAATGGTATTGATGTCTTTTTGCAAGCCGATTGTGCTAATTGCGGGTCTGAGTACAGAACGGTAGCTGCGGGTGAGGCCAGTTACCATGGCTTCTGCCTCGCCCATATTGAGCATCATGGCGCCAAAATAATTGCGTTCGCGCATAAGAGAAATGGCTTCGTATTCAGTGATGCCTTTGCGCTTGCGCAATTCAAAGAATTCTTTGCCGTATTGAATGCGGCGCGCTTCTTCTTCATCGGATTTGCAGTCGATAATTTGCACATCTGGAATTTCGATGCTGTACTCGTTCATGAGGTCGAGGATGCGTTGCTTCTTGCCGAGTAGGATCGGGAAGGCAACTCCTTCGTCATAGGCTTGTTGGGCCGCTTTGAGTATTTTAATGTTGTCGCCCTCCGGGAAAACAACCGTTTTCGGGTTGCCTTGCGCCTTAGAGGTGATATTGCGCTGCAATTTGTTGTCAAGACCGAGGCGGCTCTTGAGTTGGTTTTCGTATTCTTCCCAATCTTCGATGGGTTCTTGGGCAACGCCAGATTCCATGGCGGCACGTGCTACGGCCGGAGCAACGTAGTAAATGAGGCGTGGATCGAGTGGTTTTGGAATGATTTGTTCGCGACCAAAAGAGATGTTTTTGCCGCCGTAGGCTTCGATGACTTCTTCTGGAATGGTTTCTTTGGCGAGAGCAGCAATGGCGTTTACCGCTGCAAGTTTCATTTCTTCGTTGATGGTTGTGGCGCGCACGTCTAGCGAACCGCGGAAAATGTATGGGAAGCCAAGTACGTTATTGACCTGATTAGGATGGTCGGAGCGCCCGGTTGCCATAATGATGTCTTTGCGCACAGACATTGCTTCTTTGTAGGCAATTTCGGGTTCTGGGTTGGCAAGTGCAAAAACGATCGGGTCTTTGGCCATTGAGGCAATCATGTCTTTGCTGACAAGTCCTGCTTTGGATAGCCCCAAAAAGACGTCGGCACCGTTGAAAGCAGCCTCGAAATCGACGTCTTTCGGATGTGTTGCAAACGTTTGTTTCATGTCGTCGAGGTCTGTGCGACCTGCGTGAATGAGCCCTTTTGAATCGTACATATAGACGTTTTCGGGCTTCACGCCCAAACGATGGTATAATTTGATACAAGAAACGGCTGCAGCACCTGCTCCGGAAACAACAATTTTGATTTGGTCAATTTGTTTTTCAGCGAGCTCAAGTGCATTTATGAGTGCGGCAGCGCTAATAATGGCGGTACCGTGTTGGTCGTCGTGCATGATCGGGATATCGAGCTCTTCTTTGAGTCGGCGCTCAATTTCAAAGGCCTCAGGTGCTTTGATATCTTCTAGGTTGATGCCGCCGAATGTAGGTGCAATTGCTTTGACGGTCTGAATAAAGAGTTCAGGGTCTTTGGCGTCTACTTCGATGTCGAAAACATCGATGTCGGCAAATATTTTAAACAACAAACCTTTACCTTCCATGACGGGCTTGGAGGCTTCAGGGCCGATATCGCCAAGGCCAAGAACGGCTGTTCCGTTGGAAATAACGGCTACAAGATTGCGTTTGGCGGTGTATTTATAGACGTCGGCTTTGTTCTCGGCAATGCGCAAGCAAGGCTCGGCTACGCCTGGTGAATAAGCCAAGGAGAGGTCTCGTTGGGAGGCGTAGGGCTTTGAAGGGATTACTTCGATTTTCCCGGGTCTGCCTGAGGAATGGTAATCTAGGGCATCTTGCTTCCTGATTTTTGACATTGTATCTGCTTATTTTAGAACAGCAAATATACGAAAAGCAATCCAAAGCTCCGAAGCAAAAAAAGCGCCCCGAAGAGCGCTTTTGTAAGTTTTAAAAAGTAAAGATTAAAGTCCGAGCAAGATTTGCATTGGATCTTTGGATCCGAAAATCATGCGCTCAGGATTTTCTAGCATTTCTTTGACTTTCACGAGGAAGCCAACCGATTCTTTTCCGTCGATAATGCGGTGGTCATAAGAAAGCGCTACATACATTATTGGGCGAATTTCGACCTTGCCGTTGATGGCAACTGGGCGCTCAACTACGTTGTGCATTCCTAAAATTGCAGATTGCGGCGGATTGATGATAGGTGTAGACAGCATTGAGCCAAAAACACCGCCATTGGTGATGGTGAAAGTGCCGCCGCTCATGTCTTCTGGTGTCATTTTGCCGTCGCGGGCTTTAATGGCTAGACGCTTGATTTCTCTTTCGATTTCGGCTAAACTCATTTGTTCGGCGTTGCGAACAACCGGCACCATTAGGCCTTTTGGCGAAGAAACTGCAATACCGATATCGGCGTAGTCGTGGAAGATCATTTCGTTGCCGTCAATTTGGGCGTTCACGGCAGGATACAATTTGAGCGCTTCGGTCACCGCTTTAGTGAAAAACGACATGAAGCCAAGATTCACTTCGTGGTGTTTGGCAAAGGCGTCTTTGTATTTGGCGCGCACATCCATGATTGGTTTCATGTCTACCTCGTTAAAGGTAGTGAGCATGGCAGTTTCGTTTTTAACGGCCACCAAGCGCTCAGCGATTTTGCGGCGCAACATAGACATTTTTTCACGGCTTTGCTCGCGCGTTCCGCCCCAACCTTGGGCAGCTTCGGTAGAGAAACCGGCAGACATCGCTGCCACTACATCTTGTTTGGTGATACGGCCGTCTTTGCCGCTCGCTTTTACAAGTGCAGGATTGATGTTATTTTCTTTAATGATTTTAGCTGCAGCTGGGGATGCTGCTCCCGCTGCGTAGCTCGCTGGCTTCACAGGGTCTGGATTCGGCGCTGGTGTCGCTGCAGGAGCGGCAACGGGAGCCGCTGGTGCTTCTGGAGTTGGTGTTGCTGCAGGAGCTGCTGCTGGTGTGCCAGCAGGGCGGGCCGCACTTGTGTCGATGAGGCAAACCACCTGACCAACTTTTACGACATCGCCTTCGGCAGCCTTGAGCGTAATGATACCACTTTCTTCAGCTGGCAATTCTAAAGTTGCTTTGTCTGAATCTACTTCAGCAATTGCTTGGTCTTTTTCAACGTAATCGCCGTCGGCAACAAGCCATGTGGCAATTTCTACTTCTGAGATCGATTCTCCCGGGCTCGGGACCTTCATTTCTAATAGTGACATACGATTCTATTTTAAGCTTACTTTGCGTAGGCAAAGAGGTCGGTGAACAATTTTTTAAGACGAATTTCGTGTAATTTTTTGGATCCTTCTGCACTCGCAGCGCTGGCTGGACGGCAAATACCAACAAGTGGAAGGTGACGCATATTCATGGCCATGTGCATCCAAGCACCCATATTGGCAGGTTCTTCTTGCGCCCACAAGATGTTTTTGGCTTTGTATTTTGCTAAAACGGCATCGATTTGTGCGGCTGGCAACGGATAGAGTTGTTCTACGCGCACAAAAGCCATGTTTTTGACGCCGAGTTCGGCAGCTTTTACTTTCATTTCGTAGTAGAACTTACCGCTACACAAAACAACGGTATCCACGTTTTTAGCAACTGCTGTTGGGTCGTCTAAAACTTCTTGGAAGCTACCTTTGGCCATTTCGTCTAGGCTAGAGGTTGCATCTGGGTAGCGCAAGAGCATTTTAGGAGAGAACACCACGAGTGGTTTGCGGAAATCGCGTTTGATTTGACGGCGCAATAAATGGAAGTGATTGGCGGGTGTTGAAGTATTGACAATTTGCATGTTGAGGTCTGCACATTGCTGTAAAAAGCGCTCCATGCGGCCACTAGAGTGTTCCGCACCCTGACCTTCATAGCCGTGTGGCAAAAGCATAACCAAACCACTTTGTGTGGCCCATTTGTCTTCGCCTGCAGAAATGAATTGGTCTACCATGATTTGAGCGCCATTAAAGAAATCGCCGAATTGCGCTTCCCAAATGGTTAGGCCTGACGGATTTGCTAAGGAGTAGCCATATTCAAAACCAAGTACGCCGTATTCCGATAAATGCGAGTTGTAAATGGTGAAAGGCGCTTGCTTTTCTTGAAGTGCGTTGAGGGTGAGTACTTCTTCTTCGGTGTCTTCGGTCTTGACCACTGCATGGCGGTGAGAGAATGTACCGCGCTCGACGTCTTGTCCGGAGATGCGCACGGCATGACCTTCAGCTAAGAGAGTGGCGTAAGCCAACATTTCGGCCGAACCCCAATCCAATTTGTCGTTTTCGATGGCACTTAAACGGTCTTCGAAAATTTTTGCGATTTTTCTGAAGTATTTTTTGCCTTCTGGAAGGGTAGCAAGTTTGCGACCTAGCGTTAAAAGTTCTTTTTTGGCAATGCCTGTAGCGGGCGATTTTTCGAAGTCTTTTGCGGTGCCGTGGCGGTAGTCTTTCCAAGTGAGGCTCAAAAAGTCGTACACCAATGCTTTGTCTCGGCTTCTCGATTGCTCGTATTCGTCTTCCAAGAATTGTTGATAGACTTGCTCAATTTGTTTGGCTTCTTCAGCAGAGAGTAGCGCTTCGCGTTGCAATTGTTCCAAATAGATTTCTCTTGGATTTGGATGCTTCGCAATGATGTTGTAGAGCTTAGGCTGCGTAAATTTTGGTTCGTCGCCTTCGTTGTGTCCGTATTTGCGGTAGCAGAGGAGGTCGATGAAGATGTCGCGGTGGAAAGCCTGGCGGTATTCCATAGCGATTTCAATGGTGGTGACCACTGCCTCGATGTCGTCTCCGTTGACGTGGAAAACCGGACAAAGTGTAGTTTTGGCAACATCTGTACAATACGTAGAGGTGCGGCCGTCGAGGTAGTTGGTTGTAAAGCCAACTTGGTTGTTGACGACAATATGAATGGTTCCGCCGGTTCTGTAGCCATCTAGGCCCGCCATCTGAATGGTTTCATAGACAATTCCTTGACCTGCAACCGCAGCGTCGCCATGAATAAGCACTGGACAAACTTTGTCTTCGGTGTTGTAAACGTGGTCAATTTTGGCGCGAGCTATGCCTTCTACAACAGTATTGACAGCCTCTAGGTGAGAAGGGTTTGGTGCTAAAGTAAGGCCAATTTGCTGTCCGTTCTCAAGTGTGATATGCGAGGTAAAACCTTGGTGATACTTGACGTCGCCGTCAAAGGTTGTTTCGTAATCGAATTCTTTTCCTTCAAATTCTCTGAAGATATCGCGTGGGCGCTTTTCAAAGATGTTGGCGAGTGTGTTCAGGCGGCCGCGGTGCGCCATGCCCATCACGAAGTATTCAACGCCTAGTGCAGCACCTTTGTGAACTAAAGTATCAAGTGCAGGAATAAGCCCTTCTCCTCCTTCGATTGAGAAGCGTTTTTGCCCCACGAATTTCTTTCCTAAGAAAGCCTCAAAGCCCGTAGCTTGGTTGAGTTTCTCGTAGATTTTTTTCTTGCGTTTTGGATCAAAAACAGGGCGGTTGCTGAGTTCTATTTTATTGCGAAACCAATCGATGCGTTCTGGATCGCGCATGTACATGTATTCAATACCGATAGATTGGCAGTAAGTGAGTTCGAGGTGCGCAATGATATCAGCTAGCTTAGCTGCGCCAATACCAATTTGTTCTCCCGCCTGAAAAACTTCGTTGAGGTCTTGGTCTGTCAAGCCAAAATGTGCGATTTCTAGGGTAGGGGTGTGCTTGCGGCGCTCTCTAACGGGGTTGGTATGGGTAAACAAGTGCCCGCGTGTGCGGTAGCCGTTGATGAGGTTGATGACTTTGAATTCCTTTACGAAGTTTTCTGGAATGCTGCCACCTTGCTCATAGCTGGTTTGGGCAAATTCAAATCCTTCAAAAAATTTAGCCCAGCTGTGGTCTACACTTGTGGGGTCTTGACGGTATTGTTGGTAGAGGTGTTCGATGGCATTCACATCTGCGTTGCCAACGTAAGAAACTTTATCCATGGTAGCTTTTAAATACTGGACAAATTTACACAGAGTTTGTGCGAAATGTGAGGTTTTGATGACCTCTGTGTGAAGTCAAAATAAAGGCACAGAACAAAGCCCATATTTGGCTGTTAGTCCTGTATGCCTACACCTATTTGCTTGGTTTTTCCTCAGCAGCTTTTCGAGCAGCATCCTGCGTTTGCAGCGGTTTCAACCTTTTGGTTCATAGAAGATGATTTGTTCTTTCTGCAACTCCCGTTTCACCGCAAAAAGCTCGCGTTTCATCGGGCTTCAATGTATTACTACGCAGAAAAATTGCGGAGTAACGAGAAGGAAGTCCATTATTTTGCGCACCAGGAAGCGCAGCTCAACGTTGTTTTCCAAAAATTGCAGCTTTGTGCAAGTCAAGTTCATGTCGTTGACCCCACAGATTATCTTTTAGAGAGAAGAATTAGGCGTTTTGCCCAGCAATATCAACTCGAACTCATTTGGCATGATAACCCTTCCTTTCTTAATTCAAAAAGTGACAACGATTTGCTGCTTGGCAAACCAACACAGCGCTTCTTTTTGGCCGATTTCTATAAAAAACAACGCTTGCGTTTAGAGATTTTATTGGAACACGATGGCCAGCCTATAGGTGGGCGTTGGAGTTTCGATGCCGACAACCGCAAAGCTTTACCCAAAGGGCTGGAATTACCAACTTTTCCAAATTACCTAAGTGAATGGTCTAAAAATGCAGAATTAGAAATTACCGCTGAATTTCCTACCAATCTAGGAGACCCTGACCTTTCATTTTATCCAGTGACGCATGAAGAAGCAAAGTCAGCGCTGCACTTTTTTGTTCAAAACAACCTAAGTCTGTTTGGGCCGTATCAAGATGCTTTTAGCACCGCCGCACCCTATGTTTTCCATTCCAACCTTTCTACTGCGCTCAATGTGGGCCTTTTGACACCAATGCAAGTAATTGATGAAGTCCTGAAGCATTATCAGGAAGGAAAGGTCGCCATCGAAAGTGCAGAAGGCTTTTTAAGACAAGTCATTGGGTGGAGAGAATTCATTCGTGCAGTTTACGAGCGCTCGGGCGTTCAACAACGCTGCACAAACGCGATGAATCATCAATTTAAACTTGATTGGGAACACATCGGGAACGCAGCTTTTCTTCAGCACACCTCACAAAAAATCGAGCAACATGCTTATGCGCATCATATTGAGCGTCTCATGCTTTTAGGAAACTTCTTTTTCTTGTCTGAAATTCATCCAGATGAGGTGTATCGCTTTTTCATGAGCAACTTCATGGATGCTTATGACTGGGTTATGGTGCCCAATGTTTACGGCATGAGCCAATATGCCGATGGTGGCTTAATGACCACCAAGCCCTATTTCTCGGGGTCAAATTACCTCAAAAAGCAAGGCCTAAAAATGGACGCAGACGGCGCGGCCTTATTCGATGCGTTGTTTTGGAATTTTGTCGATAAACACCAAGAAAGGTTGCGAAAAAATATGCGCACTGCTCAGATGGTTGCCAATTGGAACCGGATGTTGCCACAAAAAAAAGCGGCCCATTTAGAACGGGCCGCTTCGTATTTTCAAAAAGGGATTTGATCCTTATAGTTTGATCACGCGTTGCGTGTATTGGTATCCATTCTGAACAATTCTCACTTGATAAATGCCTGCATTCAAGCCTGCAATTTGGAAGCAATTGATGCCGTCTTGAATTTTATTCAATTCTTGAATTTGCTTGCCGTTGATATCGAGAATAGCAATGCTGCTCACGTTTTCGAGGTCTTTTAAATCTACGAATAAAACCTCATTAGCTGGGTTCGGATACACCTGAACCTGAGCCAACGGATTGTCGTTGATGCCGGCGCCTGAAGTAATGTTGATGCTGTAGTCTTCGGTTTCACCATAAGAGGCAGGGCCACAAGGGTTAATGGCGCCGTCTGGTTGGTATGAAATACGCACGCGCATGCGCACGCTGCCAGTGTAAGATGCTAAAGGAATGGTCACATTGAATGTGTTTGTCCAGCCGGCAGCTACTAAAACATAAGCAACTTGCTCTCCTGCGTCGTTGAAATCGAAGTCGTTATTGAAGTCGATCCAAGCAGCGATTTCGTCGTTGGTATAAGCCGATGCTTGCGTGTTATTGACAATAGCAGGTGTAATGGTTAGCGTGTGGGTTGTTCCTTGAGCCACTGAAGTACTTGTTCCAGTGAAGTCAGTATAACCATTGTTGCCGCAGGCAGAAGTGTTGTTAATGGTATTGAAGCTAACCGTATTGATGTATTCGTCGCAAACGGCACTTGCTGTACATGGGCCAGTTACTTGTGCTACAACAATGTAGTTGTTTTTGGTTTCTACGTCTGACCCCTGCGCATTTGTTGCAGTTAGGCTGACAGTGTATTGTCCGACTGTATTGAATGTAATTTGCGGATTTTGAGTGCTAGCAGAAGAGCCTCCAGCGTAACTCCAACCTGTGGTTGGGGTTACTGACCACGCCCAAGATGTTGGCAAGCCTGTCGATAAATCTGTGAAACTAACAGTTGTGCCTGGCGTAACGGATGTAGCGCTCGCAGTAAAGTTAGCCGTTGGGGCAACTGGCGTAGTTGGCGTACATGGGTCGGAAGAACCTCCAAAAACCAATACATTGAGGTTGGCAGGGTCTAGCCACGGTTTGAGTTGTTCTGCAGCAATTGTGCCGTTGTTGGTCCAGTGAAAGGCCATTTTGCCGTACTGATCTGGTGCGTTCAAGGCTGTACAATAAGAGCCGCCTCCTGTGAGTGTTCCAATGATGTTGCCGCTAGCTGCGTCAAATAAAGGAGAACCTGACGAACCACCTTCGGTAACGCCGTGTCCATTGGAATTAGCTGTCCAGGTTACGCGCCAGTGTGAACCAGTAGCGGAGCCCCATTGGGTTGAAATCGTATTGCCGTTGAAAGTAGAGATTTTTTTGATATCGCCAGCAGGGTGATGGATACTCGCTCCGCCAGTTGTAGGGGTTGGGCTTGCATTCCAACCGTTCCAGTAGGCATTGAAGTTCGCAGATTTTAGGTTATTGATAACGGTGTTCTCATTGTTGGCATTGCCTAATCTCACAAGTAAGAAATCTGAACCT
>CANHBA010000058.1 GCA_947458985.1 Flavobacteriales bacterium | reverse complement strand
TGAATAAATAGGCTTTGACGCGCTGGTAGTCAACGGTGTCTACACGAACCCATAAGCGTTCAAAAGCATCTTGCACGAAATCTTGCGCAAGGTCGGTGTCGCCTGCGTTTTTAAGGGCAAAACGATAGAGCCGATCTGCGAATTCTCTCACACATTCATTGTATTGCTGAACAGTCATAAAACAGCGCTAAGACGAAGTGGTCTAGCAAAAGTTACACCAATCTTATTCAGCCTTATATTTTTGACGGTATTTCAAGTAAAGTTGTTCCTGAAAGTTAGTGGTTGATACCAACTTTCCGTCGACAAGAATGGTGGTTAGTTGATTGGTACGCATGTCCAATGCGGGGCCTTTTGAAACAAAGAAAGTTGCTTTTTTACCCGCCTCGAGCGTGCCGTAGTCTTTGTCTATACCCATGATTTGACAAACGCTGAGAGACACACTCTTGAGAGCTTCTTCAGCTGTTAGTCCATAAGCAATTGTTGTTCCGGCCTGAAAAGGTAAATTTCGGGTATTCATCGGCTGCATGTCGCCATCGTTTTGTATGCAAAACGGAATGCCTTGTGCCTTGAGCAAGGACGGCATTTGATAGGGTAAAAAAGTGAGGTCGTCTTCTCTGCTTGGCAAACTATGCACACGAGAAAGCATTATAGGAATTTTGGAGTCGCGTAATTTGGCACCCACTAAATGTGCATCTCGGCCACCCACAATAACGGGAAATGCCAATTGAAAACTGGCTGCAAAATCGATGATGTCGACGATTTGCTGTATTGATTCTGCATGGATATACACGCGTTTGTTGGCGATAAAACAAGCTTTCATGGCTTCCAAACGCAGATCTGAGATTTGGTCATCACGGTCTGTTGCGTAGGTTTTAGCCAATTCAAAAAAGGAATAAATATCGCGCTTTTGGGTCGCGTAATTTTTAGGATCATAAGGCCAATTGAGGTGAATGCCGTCGTCTGCCAAAACAGTGGCGTCTTCCCAGTTCCAGCCGCTGAGTTTCATGACTGCAGAGCTTCCGGAGATCCAGCCACCACGAGGTGTAGCTTGGACTAATAGTACGCCATTAGTGCGGGTAGTCTCGACGACTTTTGACTCCACGTTATAGGCTACTTGGGCACGGACGTGCGGATTCCAGTCGCCAACATCATTGAAATCACGGGTGGCGCGTACAGCATCGATTTCTGTAAGGCCTAGTGTGTTGTTGGCAGAAACCAAACTTGGATAAAAATGCTGACCGTTGCAATTAATGATGGTATCCCAATCTTGTTTTGAAAAAGATTGGGTCAAGGAATTTTTGACAAATGTAATGCGGTCATTGACCACACCAATTGCGGCCGACTCTAGGACATTGCCGTTGCCGATATGGGCTGTGCCGTGTAACAACAGGATGCGTTGGGCGCTGAGGGTTGCACTCCACATGAATGCAAAGAAAAATAATGTAGCTTTCATATCAATGGGCGTTTTCAGATTCGGTGGCTTCTTCGCCGAGTGTGTCGCAATGGTAATGTTTCTTGGCTTTCTTTTGCGGCGTTTTGGTGGCTTCACCCCGTTCGCCTGCTGCGAGCATGAGGCTTAAAATACGCACGCGTTCTTGTTCGATTTGCTGTTGTTTTTGTGCTTGCAGAGCCTCTTCATAATAGACAACACCGTCGATCATGGTCAGGGAGACGCGCGCTTCTATGCTCAGTGGGTTGGCCGTCCAAAGGACGAGATCGGCTGCCTTACCCGCCTTGACACTTCCCATTTCTGCATCTAAATGCAGGGTTTTTGCAGGATTCAACGTGACGAGTTTCCAAGCTTGTTCTTCGCTTAGGCCTCCATATTTGACAGTTTTGGCAGCCTCTTGATTGAGCCTGCGGCCCATTTCGGCGTCGTCAGAATTGATACAAACCACTACGCCTTGTTCGGTCATGAGAGCTGCATTATACGGAATAGCGTCATTGACTTCAAATTTGTAAGCCCACCAATCGGAAAAGGTGGAGCCTGCAACACCGTGTTTGTTCATTTTATCGGCAACTTTATAGCCTTCCAAAATATGCGTAAATGTATTGATTCTAAAACCCATCGAATCGGCAACGTGCATCAGCATATTGATTTCTGACTGAATGTAGGAGTGACAAGTAATAAAGCGTTCAGATCGAAGTATTTCTGCCAAGACCTCGAGTTCGAGATCTACTCTTGGGGCAACGCGCGTTTTGCCTGCTTTGTAGGCATCCCATTCTTTTTGATAGGCTTTTGCTCGGTAAAATCCGTCGTAAAAAACTTGCTCAACACCCATGCGAGTTTGCGGAAATCGAACTGTGTTGAAATCGCCCCAATTGGCCTGCTTGACATTTTCACCAAGTGCACATTTGATGAATTTAGGCGCATTATCAATGAGCATTTCATCAGGAGTTACACCCCACTTGAATTTGATGAGCGCTGATTGCCCTCCAATTGGATTGGCCGAGCCATGTAATAACTGTGCTGCAGTGACACCACCCGCTAATTGTCGGTAAATATCGATGTCGTCCGGATTAACGACGTCTGCAATGCTTACCTCAGCGGTGATGGCTTGCCCGCCTTCATTGACACCTCTTGAGATAGCAAGGTGAGAATGTTCGTCGATGATGCCCGAAGTAAGATGTAGACCGGCGGCATCTATTACACGCGCTCCGGCTGGTGCGTTCATATTTTGACGACTCACTTCTTTGATTTTACCGTTGACAACAAGTACATCAGCGCCTTTGACAATACCTTCCTTCTCGTTGGTCCAGACGGTAGCATTTTTGAAGAGAATTGTTTGAGCAGTAGCTTTTGCTGAAGTGCCAAAAGCCATATTTGGGAACCAAACCTGACCATAAGCGGTGGAGTCTGATTTAAGAGTTACGGGCGCCGGTTTTGGTGTAGTTTGTTGTTGGATAGCGCTCCATTGAAACCAAGCGCCTTTTGCGTCGGTTCCCTCCCCTTCTAGTACCATTCCATTTTTTAAAACTTTGGCATGAAGTTGAATCAGCTGTGGATTGGTTGTTCCAATGGAAATAAATTGGATGGCAACATCTTGTTGCTTGAGCAGGATGTTGGCTTTGGTAGAAAGGGTGTCAGTTGTTGTTTTGTACACGACCTTCCCCTGTGGTTTGTCGGGTGATCCAGTGACTACCAATTCATAGGTAGTGTCTGGTAGTTTGACGGAGTATGTGCCTATTAGGTTTGTTGGGTTCTGCGCTTTCCAGTAACGCGCTTCTCCAAGATTCCAAGTTTCTAATAATTGTGCTTCAAAAGCAAAAGGATCGGCACTGAACACCGAGAAACTCGCGTGCTTACCAGCTTCTAAAGTGCCCACTTGAGCCCCAAGGCCAATCCAGCTAGCAGGAACAGTAGTAAGAGCAGCCATTGCGTCACTTGCCGAAAGCCCTCGAGCAATAGTTTTGCGCAGCGCCGTCCAAAACTGATCGGCATTTTTAAGCCCATAAGTTGTAAATGCGATATCGAGGCCCGCTTTTTTGAGCAACATGGCGTTACTTGGTGCCAGCTCCCAATGTTTGAGTTCAGAAAGCGGGATTTCTCGGGCTAGATAAGGGTCATTCACTTCAAAAGCCTCCGGAAAAGTGAGGGGTAATACAAGTTGTGCATTTTGCGCTTTTAAATCGCTAGCGATGGCGTATTCATTGCCCGAACCAATAAATAGGAAATTGGTCTTGAACTCTTTGGCGATTTTTTGAGCGCGTAGGATTTCCCATTTGTCATCGGTTTTAAAGAAGGTAGGAAGTTTAGACAATTCCTCCCACTCTGACAAAGAAACAGAGTAAGACAAATTCGCTTTATTCTTGCTGTAGTAGTCGAGGTCGTAAAGAGCCTGGCGCAGCAATGCAATGGAGCCCATTTGGGAAGACGGATAGGTTTGATTGCTCGCCCCTTTAGAAAAAGAAAAAACTTGTGCTGCTTTTGCCGAAATGATTTGTTGGTGCACCTCTTTTTGCCCGAGTGCAACAAATGCAGCGCTACCACGAACAACACCATCCATGTGGTGTGTAAGCGCGAAACCAAAACCAGCCTGTTGCAATTGATCGGTACTGTTGTCGACTAATTTGAATGCGCTTGCGGCGGTGAGCTCTGGATGCACGGCCTCATTCCAGTAATAGGCGCCTTCTTTATTGCTTTCTAATTGTGGTCTCCAACCGTTGTTTTTAAAAGCAACTGGGTCGAGGCCTATACTAGAATAAAGATCGATAAATGATGGAACGAGTACTTTACCCGTGTAGTCGAGTGCGACGGCGCCGTCTTGTTTGAGGTTTTTTCCGACCTGAACAATTTTACCTTCATGCAATAGTAAGTCGCAATCTGCAAGTGTTTGGCCCGGCTTGACCATAATAGTGGCGTGCTGTAGCAACACAAATTTGGGTTCAGATGCCTTGACGCCATTTTCTGGTCCAAATTGCGCATGCAATTCAAGAGAAAATAACGCGCCAAATAGAAATAATATAAAGCGTGCTTTCATAGGGTGTGAAAATACAAAATCTAAAATAAACTGAGGTGTCGTGTTTAAACTATTGGCACATATTTCATTGCCTCTCTTCGGGCCAAGCCAAGTAAATTTTCTGACTCCACTACCTTTCTGACCCAGTCCGGATTCCATTTAGAGACTTCGCGCAAAGACCAACCGATTGCCTTCTGGATAAAAAATTCTTTATTCCATTTGAAGGTATGTATGTAGTATTGCAACAATTCTAAATTCGTTTGCTGTTTGTATTTGAGTTGATGAATAAGGAGTGTGCGGTGTAACCAAAAATTAGCTGATGACTCCCACTCTTGTGCCAATTCTGAAAATGCCGAAGGGAATTGCCGTGCAAAATGGCCAACTGAATGAGCCGCTATTAAATCCAGGGAATCCCACCAAGTCTGGTTGCTTAAAACAAATGTAAAATGATGTCCATCTGAGGACTGTGCATTTTTTTTGTAGTTTGCCAATAAATGATCGATAGCCATATATTGAACCTCTCGGTGTGGGTTGGCCCAACATTCATAAATGAAATCCCAGGATTGCTCCGAACTCAATTGCTGCAGATGTGGTTTGAATTGTTGAAAAATAACCTTTCTTGGACCCGACATGACTCCGATGAAGGAAAAATGATTTTTCATGTAAGCCTCCATTTGCCTAACGCGGTTTGGATCTTTGGCGTTTTCTAGGACGGATTGTATTTCTTGAACAAGGGCAATCATGCGAAAAATAAAAAATGGCAAATCATAAGCCGGGTTCTGTACCAGTTGCTGCACGCAGCGTTGGTGTCTATCATTTATCTAGCGCTGCACTCGCGCACAGCGTCCATCGACCTACCCTCCGAGACAGGCGAGCAGCCCGTTCTGCTTGCGCAGGCCTCGGTATATTTGGTCTTTCAGCTCGTAAGGTTTACCCTGCCAGTTGCATCACTGCAACCGCGGTGAGCTCTTACCTCACCTTTTCACCTTTTCCTCGGCAAGCCGAGGTAGTATATTTTCTGCGGCACTAGCTGTACTGTAACAATTCCTTGTTACAGCCCTTCCCGTTAAGAAGTACGATGCTCTGTGCTGCCCGGACTTTCCTCTTTTCAAATGAAAAGCGATAGACTGATTTGCCGAGGTAAAGGTATTAAAGTTTAACGAGCTTTTTGTGAAGAACGCCCTTGGAAGTGTGAATACCCAAAGTATAAGTTCCTGTTGGAAGTTCAGAAATGTCAAAGTAGCCCTGTGTTGCCGCATTTTGATGTGTTAAAACAATTTGACCATTCAAATTCAGGACTTCTATGTAGTCAAAAGGAGTTGAACTTTTGAAAAAGCACCATTCTGTAGCTGGATTGGGATATAAATCAACTGAAAAGTTGGCTTCGGGTAAACCGGCATCTAAGCCTAGATATATGTCTTGGTATTCTATCGTAGCCGCGCCACCGGTCTGGCCAAAGCCACCAACTGTGGCACGCACTAAATATTCTTTTTTGCCGGTTGTCCACCATTCGTATTCTGTGGTTGTAAAACTTGGTGGGGCAAACCACGAGCCAGTACCAAAGAACGTTTGGTAAATGGAATCGTTTTCGGTGATGTCGTGGCGAATGCGCAGCGCATTGAAAGTGCCTAGCGGTGTGGTGATGCTTCCCCAACCGTCTACAACAGAATTGCGTTGGCGATGCTGGATAAATTTAATGTCGGTTGCTGGGTTCAAATCGATATAGGTGTAACCTCTTGACATATATGAATCGTTGAAATTGAGCGGTAATTCATAGCGCGTTTCGATGGTGTCTGATTTGAATGGTACGCCTTGCCCCTGCACGTCAATGGAATAACCAATACTATTGACTTGCGTACTCGTGCGACGGGTGTATTGACTCAAATTCGATAGTTCGATAGGCAAAAAAGCGGAGAATTGGTCAATGGGAAGATCGTCGGTAAGATTGAAATAGGTGGCTT
Organism: Flavobacteriales bacterium; assembly: GCA_947458985.1. Classification (GTDB taxonomy): domain Bacteria; phylum Bacteroidota; class Bacteroidia; order Flavobacteriales_D; family Crocinitomicaceae; genus UBA952. The sequence continues at coordinate 5,732 of CANHBA010000058.1, read as the reverse complement.
TGTATGGCGTGGATGCAATGGGGCCGTAGGTCGCAATAATAAGAATAGAGCCAAAACCGATCGGGTTGTAGTTGATCAGTGTTTGGCTTTGAGCGGTGAGTTGGGAGAAATCCCAGGTGGCATTTGGACCCGTGTTCTGAAGATCTATGGTAAAAGGATTGGCGAGGCTCATGCGAACGGTGTCGTTGGCGGTAGCGAAGTCGTTGACTTGAACGGTGATTTGAGCAAGTGTGGTACTTGCTAGACCTAAAAAGATGCTGAAAATGAATGTTTTCATAGAAAAGTTTGAAACCCAAATTTAGGTTTTTTATTCGATGGAATGGTGCTAACTTTACGACATGTCGGCTTTGGTTCAGGAATTTCTGCAAACATGGGAGTCTGAGTTGTTGCAACTTAGGTCCAACGACCCCTTGATCGACCTCACTGGGGCGACTTATGTTTGCTCCGAACACGAACTTTGGGACGGCAACGCAAACGGCCGACAATTATTCAAAGAGTTCAAGCGTATAGAGCGTGAAAGAGGCGTTTTAGCAATGGTCAAATTCGAGGGCTTGCTCACTTGGAAAAAAGGAGACAAAACCATCAAGACACCCGTTTTTTTGCATGAATGTGTAGGCTTCAACAATCGACAAGAAAAATTAGAATTTGAGCAAAACTCTTTTCTCAATCCGTTCTTGGTCCTTGAAATGAAAAAGGCCCTCCTCCCAGATTTCCAAGATAAAGAACGAGCTGAGGTCATTGCCCAATTCCTAAACACAAATCTTTTTTTGCACTACGAACCGACAGAGGGCTTTGCTAACTTGCATCCACAGCGTTACGAACTGCGCAAAGAATGGGAAGCCTTAAAACAAGCATCCCAATTCTCAGCGGCACTTCATCAAATTATTGGCGATGTCGAATCAGTTTCAGCAACGAAACAAGAAGTTTTCATTTCAAATCAAATAGGTCCTTTAGACCCTGATCAACGCGCAGCTATAGCACAAGCAAAAACGAGTTCTACTGTCATTTATGGGCCACCTGGAACTGGAAAGTCAGTTGTACTTAGCACCATTATGGCCCAAGCTATTGAGAAAGGGCAAAGCGCATTAGTTGTGTCTGACAAACCTATTGCATTAGAAGTATTAGTGGGCAAAATGGCTCCACACCAACTCGATCAATTTTGTGTTTTATTGCCAGACTCACAAACCTTAGCGCCGTTCTACAAAAGATTACAGCAGCAATTTGAGCATTTACTGCAGTCGACAATACAAGGAACGACACAGTTCCAAAATGAATTTTTAGCTCAAAAATATTGGACGCAACGCAGGCAAATCGAAAAGCAAACAGGTATTCCTTTTCACCAATTGCGCACTCATTTTGAACCGGTGAACAACGCTGCTGTTAGAGCAACAAAAAGGTGGCTGTCTTGGTTATTGCAGCAAAAGAAAATCGAACAAATCGATGAAGAAACAAGAAAAATACTTGGGCTGCTCCAACAATATTGGCAAGAAGCAAGTGCGCAAGCTCTAGATCAAGATTGGGCACAATGGAATTCCTTGTACAGGGAACTAAATACCAAACAACAACTGCATTCCATAGGCGAACTTCAGTTGTTTGTTACACAAAGTTTGCGTTGTGTTCAGTTTCAAGGAGGCGTGTACCAAACCTATGGCGTTCTGCTAGATAAAGAGCCAGAGGCCCATCTCAAACGGCTACAACAATACCAGCAAATAAATGCAAAGCAAGCTCAGCTTAGTGAAGTACTGCAGGTTTGGAAACAAATTCCAACGCTAACAGAATGGGAAGTATTGCTCGAAGCAGCAAAAGCAAGTGGTTGGCTGGCGAAACGCAAATGGCGCAAACTTGAAAAAAACTGGCTGAGATTGCCCGGTTTGGAACTCAAGGCACTGGAAACCAACTTGAAAAAATACTGGAGAAGTCAAGAACAAAAAGCTCAAATTATTGAAAAATTCGCCAATTTAGGTGTTACTGATTTAGAAGAAGCCTCTGGCTTACTTATTTCACTTCTCAAACAACACAATAGCAGCAATTGGAGCTGGTACCGATCTTTGAACTCCGCTGAAATTCAATATTATTGCCAACATCATCAAATGGCGCATCAATTCCAACAATTACACCATCAATTATTTACACCCCAAGCGACCGATTTAAAACAACTCCAGCATGCCATTGCGTCTAAAATCAATGAGCTCATTGAAAATCATTCTTTTATTCAGCAAATTCCATTTGAACTTTGGGAAGGCTGCACTGATTTGAATCAATTACAACAAGACCTTCGCAATGAATTCTGGGCTGACCTCCGCTATCACTTCCCTGACCTCTACGCGCACACCGCTGCACAAGTAAAACCGCTCATTGAAGAAGATTTAAATAAAGAAGCCGCCATTTGGGAGCAAAACGCAAGGCAACTGAAGGCCAAGCAATATCAAAATTTCCATGACTTACAACAATTATTAGTTGCCCCATTACAGCGGCTAACAGTTGAACAAAAAGCGCAGCGTCAAAATTTGCGAAAAGGCAAAGCCATTCTTGTCAAGGAAATGGCTAAAACAAGGCAGCACCTCAGTATTGCTGCCCTATTTGAAAGCCATGCAGCACCTTGGTTGCGTGCTATTTTTCCGATCTGGCTTGCCACGCCAACTGCCTTAGCTAAGCGTCTGCCTATGCAACAGGACTTATTCGATATTGGCATCTTTGATGAAGCAAGTCAGCTGCCTTTAAGCCATGCGGTCGGGGCCTTGCAAAGGGTTTCCAAACTGGTTGTTGCCGGTGATCCGCAACAAATGAGACCGCAATCGTATTTTGGACAAAGTGCCGAAGGTGTTGTTGACCTCCTGCATCAGGCCGCATTTTATCTTCCAAGTAAGCACTTGCGCCACCACTACCGCAGCGAAGATCCGAGTCTCATTGCGTTTTCCAATGAACATTTTTATGACAACTCTTTGGTTGTTTGGCCCTCAAAAACCGCTGCGAATAGCGGCTTATTTGACCATTACATACCAGATGGCTGCTACGAACAACAACAAAATAAGCGCGAAGCACAGGCTGTTGCCAGACAATTAAAAAACCAGCTTCAAAACACTCAAAAATTTGGCGTAGTTGCTTTTTCTGAAGCGCAACTCAACTGTATTTACCAAGAACTGAGTGCTGCTGAACAAGCGCTGCTGGAGCGACGAATTCAGGAACGCAGTGCTTTCTTTTTGGCTTTAGAACAAGTACAAGGCGAAGAATGTGAAATTCTTTTGATCAGTTTTGGCTATGCAAAAAATGAAGCGCAACAATTTAGCCTCAAGCTAGGCCCCATGACGCAAGCGCAAAGTGGCAGGCGGCTCAATGTTTTACTGACAAGAGCCCAGAAAGCTTTGCATTTTTACAGCAGTGTTCGCGCTATTGATTTCCCTTCAAAGCGCAGTGCGGCAACCAATAAATTATGGGAATGGTTCGTGTTTTTAGAAAATAACAAAATTGCACAGGCAGCGCATAATGCAGACGAACGTCTAGCAGCAGCAGCTGACTACCCTACTTTTCTGAATTATTATCGGGTGCTGAAGCAGCGTCAGACTTTGCCGAATCTGGTGTAGGAACAGGATCGTAACCGAAGCCACCTCTCGGATGGCAGCTTGCAATGCGCTTGAGCCCAAGGTATGTTCCTTTGAATGGCCCCCAAATTTTCAACGCTTCAATCATGTAAGTAGAGCAAGTTGGGGTATACCTACAGCTTGGGGGTAAAAGTGGCGAAAGCACCCATTTATAGACCTTTACCATGAAGATGAGCGGGAAACTTAAAACCTTATAAAGCCATTGCATGCAGCAAAATTAAGCAATTTCAACAGGATGTTGTGTATACTATGTTACCGTAACATTCTAGCCATTTCAAGTTATTCGTATTTTTAGGAAATGAAAATGAAGCAACTCCTCTCCCTTATTGCATTTTGTACAATTAGCCTCTTGAGCTTTAGCCAACCATTAGAAAATTGGGAAGCCGACAAAATTAAAGTGACCCAGGCAGCTGGCGCCCAAACCATCATGCACGCAGAGGCCCTATTTGAAGACCGCTGGGATCAATTACCACAAGCACAATTCTGGAAAAAAATCATGCTGTTGTCGCCAGATTCTTGCCTGATCAATGTAGCGGCCAATCGCCAAGTTCTTGGCAAAATGTCTATCCGCGATTGGAATGCACAAACCGAAGCCAAAAAAGACAGCACGCGCCAAGCTTTTCGCTTGGAAAATGGCCTACCGAGCGATACCCGAATATATGTCACCACTGGTAAAAACGATTTTTATCGCTTTGCCGAAGTATACCCAAGCTTAGATAATGGTGTGGCCGCGTTTGAACGTTACGGTGTAGATCCATGGTACGCACAATCGATTCTTTTGATTGAGAGTCCGGCACAAATGCGCAAGTCCTCTACAGGTGCTTATGGTGCTTTTCAATTGATGCCAAGTGTGGCCCGTTCTATGGGTTTAGTCGTCAATGGCACAATAGATGAGCGCAAAGATTTTGATCGTTCTGCCTACGGAGCAGCGCAGCTCATCAGACGCGTGTGTATTCCAGAGGCAAAACGCATTTTAGCCAAGCACAACCTTACCTACAACGAAACCGATTTGTGGTTCCGCTTATTTGTCTTGCATGTGTATCACGCTGGCGCCTTAAACGTAGCTGCAGTGGTCGACAAAATTCAGCCTACCGAAGGATCGCAAGAACTCATTAAAGCGATGTGGCAAAATAGCGCAGCTGGTTTCGGGAATAATTCGCAAAACTACACGCAATTAGCGCTTGCCGCACAGCTCATATTGCACGATATGGTGTATCAAAATTGCACAGAAATTACGCCTTGCTCGAGTCGTTGAGCCAATAAATTTGGCCATTTTCAATAGCCAGTGTCGATGCGAAGTTATTCGTATATAAGCCCCCTGTACCAAAACCTTGAGCTAACGACAACCGATAACCAGCCCCAAATTGCACAATTGCACTAAGACCAATAGCACTTTCTAGCGCACTAGTTAGCCACCACCCGATTTGTCGTTCTTCGGCAAGTGCAATCCATTCGGTTACTCCTGTAAACCCGCCATGCAAACTTGGTTTGAGAATGATATATTGTGGTTTGATTTGCTCGAGTAAAGCAATTTTTTCAGCTCGAGAAACAACACCAATCAATTCTTCATCTAAGGCAATAGGCACGTTTGTTTCAGTACACAATTTAGACATTGCTATTTGCTGACCTGCTGCAATTGGTTGCTCAATACTATGCACCTCGAGTTTTGCCAATTCTTGCAATACTTCCAGCACTTGCTGTGGTGTAAAAGCACCATTGGCATCGACGCGAATAGTAAGTTGGTCTGCACCAGCATTGGCGCGCAATTCTTTGAGTAAAAGCAACTCTTGCTGCCAATCTAAGGCGCCAATTTTGAGTTTCACAACCCTAAAGCCAGCCGCAATTTTTTCTCTTGCTTGTGCACGCATGTCAGCTAAAGTACCCATCCAGACAAGCCCATTGATTGGTATTTGGTTTTTTTTGCGTGTAAATGCACTTTCCAACAAGATCGGACTGCCCTTTGCTTGTATGCTCCAGATCAAGATTTCTAAGCCAAAAATAAAGGAAGGAAAAGCCTGCCATTGGGCAATAAATTGCTGAAAACTTGCATCGGTCAAAAAGGTTGTTTTTGACCAATGTTCTAGATTTGGTCGGACCTCAGCAAGAAAAATGGTTAAATCTCGCTCGTATTGT
>CANHBA010000057.1 GCA_947458985.1 Flavobacteriales bacterium | reverse complement strand
TGGATGGTTCGTCGAGAATGTAGAGCACATTGAGCAGTTCGGTGCCTATTTGGGTGGCTAATCTGATCCTTTGTGCTTCGCCGCCCGAGAGTGTCTTCGCACTGCGGTGCATAGTGAGGTAATCTAAACCTACTTCTAGAATAAACCCTAAGCGCGCATTGATTTCTTTGATGATTTCTTTACCGATAAACAACGCTTGCTCGTTGAGCATGTCAGGTAATTTGGCACACCAATCTTGCAATGCTTGCAAGTCCATAATGGCCAGTTCGCCGATGTGTTGTTCGCCAATTTTAAAGTGCAGCGCTTCTTTTTTAAGGCGGTAACCCGAGCAGCTTGGGCAAGTTTTTTTGTGCATGAACCCTTGTGCCCAGCGCTCTATAGCGGTGGAAGAATCTTCGGCGTGTCGACCCATAAAATGCAGCAGGCCCTCAAAGCGTTCTTGCGTATCTAAAGGACCAAGTTCCATGTCTTCGTTGCCGTAGAGTAAAAGCTCAATGAGTTCTTCGTCGATGTCGGCAATTGGGGTGTGCAGTGTAAATTGTTGTGCCTGCAAGATTTTCTCAATTTTGTCGAAAATCCAGGATTTTTTATAAACTCCAAGTGGTGCAAGCCCTCCTTTTCTGATGGAGAGTTTGGGATCTGGAATGATTTTATCGCGGTCCATTTCACTGACTTCGCCAAGGCCTTTGCAGGTGGTGCAGGCGCCATAGGGCGAATTGAAAGAAAACAGATTGGGTTCTGGTTCAGGATAAGAAATGCCGCTGGTTGGGCACATCAAGGATCTACTGTAATGGCGGATTTGTCCGTTCTCGAGATCGAGCACCATTAGGGTGCCTTCGCCGAGTTTCATGCAGGTTTGAATCGTTTCCAAACAACGTTTTTCATCGACGTCGCCGGCAATAAAGCGGTCCACAACTATTTCGATGTCGTGCGTTTTGTAACGGTCTAGTTTGATACTTTTGCCTAATTCGAGCAGTTCGCCGTCGACCCGAACGCGGGTGTAACCCATGCGCTGAATTTGCTCGAAAAGTTCGCGGTAGTGTCCTTTTCTTCCTTTGACTTTTGGCGCTAGGAGTGCTACTTTTTTGCCTTTAAAAGTACTTTGGATGAGTTCTGTGATGTCGTGGTCGGCGTATTGCACCATTTTTTCGCCAGTCTGAAACGAGTAGGCGGTGGCTGTTCGGGCATACAACAAGCGAAAGAAATCGTAGAGTTCGGTGATGGTACCAACTGTTGATCTTGGCGAGCGGCCCACTGTTTTTTGTTCTATAGCGATGACCGGGCTGAGGCCGTCTATTTTGTCGACGTCGGGCCGTTCTAGGCCGCCGATGAACTGACGCACGTATGCAGAAAAGGTGTCTAGGTAGCGGCGTTGGCCTTCTGCAAAAATGGTGTCAAAAGCCAAAGAAGATTTGCCGCTCCCGCTGAGCCCTGTAAAAACAACAAGTTTTTGCCGCGGAATTTCAAGGTGCAGGTCTTTGAGGTTGTGTTCTCTTGCGCCTTGTATGCGAATGAAATCATTGGGGTTGGTAGGTGTGGCCATTTTTTTATTGGAAAGGAGATGCAAAGTTGCCAAACAATTCTCCTAGTTCATCTTTGGGCGATAAAAATGGCTGCGCGGCGAGTTCCCAATCGATTTGAAGTGTTGGATCGTTCCAAAGCAAACAGCCTTCTGCAGCTTTGTGGTAGGCAGCGGTACATTTATAACTAAAAATGGTGTCGTCTTCTAAGGTATAGAAACCATGTGCAAATCCGGGCGGAATATACAATTGAATGGCATTTTCAGCACTTAGTACTTGTTTGAAGTGTTGCCCATAAGTGGGCGAGGTTTGTCGGATGTCAACTGCTACATCCAGCACGGCTCCTTGCAGCACTTGTACGAGTTTGCCTTGTGCAAAGGGTTCTGCTTGAAAATGTAAACCGCGTAAAATTCCTTTTGAAGACTTCGAAACGTTGTCTTGAACAAAGCTAAGGCCTTTGCAAATTTCGGCATAGTTGTCTGTTTTGTAGGACTCAAAAAAGTAGCCTCTGTCGTCTCTGAAAACAGTTGGGTAAATGCTATACAAGCCTGCGAGTTTTTCTTCTTGAATACGTAACATAGCGACATTTTTGGATTGTAAAATTACATTAAATTTGTCGACAAACACCCGAAATGCTACGTCTTCTCTTGCTCTGTTTTCCGTTTTACTTCTCTGCTCAATTTGCTTTGCAGACCAATTTATTGCAGCTCGTCAACGACCCGCAACTCAAAGGCACCAAATGGAGTGTTTGTGCAATTGACCTCAATACCGGAGACACCCTTGCGGCTTATGATGCCGCGCAACAATTGCCGGGTGCGTCTATTGTCAAATTAGTAAGTACAGCTGCTGCGCTCAATATACTTGGTCCGGAATACCGTGCTCAGACGCAGCTAAATTTAGAAGGCCAATTGAAGGAGAACGGCGTTTGGAATGGTAACTTGTACCTCATTGGCGGTGGAGATGTCTCGCTCGGCTCAAGGTTTTTCAATGAGACAGGAAAAGAATTGGCATTTTTAGACGAATGGGTAGCCCAACTCCAGTCCAAAGGCATCAAATGTATCAATGGTGCCATCATTGCAGATGGAAGTTCGTTTGGTGCGTTTTCTTGTCCTCTGGGTTGGCAACAACTCGACATGGGCAACTATTACGGTTGTGGTGCTTTTGGTCTGAACTTTTACGACAACACCCTTAAATTGAATTTCCAAACAGGACCAGTCGGCACGCCAATCAAGCTCAAAAGCACTTTTCCTTTTGAGAACAATTACCAGTTAACGATTCAAGCAACTTCAGCAGGCATCAGCTCCGATCAAACATTTGTCCACGGAACCCCCTTTAATTACCAAAGAACCATCAAAGGAAAATTACCGGCCAATCAAAATGCATATGAGGTAAAGGCCAGTATGCCCGATCCAGAAAAATTACTTGCCGAATTGCTCTATCAACGCTTGCAAGCGAGTGGAATCCGCGTAGACGGCGGTTTTCAAACCGTCAGAACCAATCCAGCTTTTAATAACACACTGTATCAATCAGGTGAAATCATTCATACCCAACAAGGCAAAACACTGCAAGAACTTGTCTACTGGACCAACCAGCGCAGTGTCAATTTATTTGCAGAAGGCAATTTGCTTCAGATTGGAGCCAAGCGTTATGGGGCGGGCACTTACGAAAATAGCCTTGTAGTTTTAGATAGTTTGTTATTTGCGTGGGAGGTGGGCCCGTGTCGAATTGTAGACGGGTGTGGACTCTCCAAAGAAAACCGCATGAGTGCAAGCCAATTTGTTCAGCTATTAAAAATCCAAACCCAATCAAATTATTTCGAATCTTACTACAAAAGTATTCCAGTTGCAGGCCAAACCGGGACAGTTAAAAACCTCTGCAAAGGCCAGCCCGGAGAAGGAAAAGTACATGCAAAAAGCGGAAGTATTGAGGGTATTAAAGCCTATGCTGGCTATGTCGATTCAAAAAGCGGACATCAAATTGCGTTTACAATCATCGCCAATGACTACCCGACAAGTGGTTCGGCAATGGCCAAAAAAATGGAGCCTTTTTTAAATAGTTTGGCTACATACCAAGTTCAACCTTGATAATTTCCCTCCAGAAATCTTGGATACTGATGCCTGCAACGCCAAGCATTTGTGGCACAATACTCGCTGGAGAAAAGCCCGGAGTTGTATTGACTTCAATAACAAAAGGTTGGTTGTTTACGAGCATAAAATCGATTCTTGCAAGGCCTCTTAAGCCGAGTAATTCGTAAATTTTCTTGGCTTGCACTTGTACTTCTTCGCGCAGCGTTTCTTCAACTCTGGCAGGCGTAATTTCTTTTGATTTGCCGTTGTATTTAGCTGCGAAGTCGAAAAATTCTGTCTCCGATACAATTTCGGTAAGCGGTAAGGCAACCAGTTCGGTTGTGCTTCTGAACACGCCGCAAGTCACTTCTGTACCATCTAAAAATGCTTCGGCTACTACATTTCTCCCCTCATTAAAAGCAATTTCAAACGCTTTTTGTACCTCGTCTGTAGATTTCACTTTTGAAATACCGTAGCTCGAACCGGAGTCTGAAGGCTTCACAAATAGCGGTAATCCTAGCTCTTTTACCAAAGAACCTGCATTTATTTTTGCGCCATAATGAAAGAGTTGAGATTTGGCTACAGCAAAACCAAAGCCCCTTAAAAACTGATTGCAATACCATTTGTCAAAAGAAAGCGCACTTGCGAGTACACCTGAATTGATGTACGGAATTTGCAGCATGTCGAGATAAGCTTGAATGCGGCCGTTTTCTCCGGGGTCGCCATGCGTATAGATGATGGCGGCGTCTATTTTTCCAGCAATTTGAAGGCGCTCTTGCCAGTTGGCTCTTGAAATTTCAATGAGAAGACATTCCAAGTGGTCTGGGAAATTTTTTTGAATGGTTTGGGCACTCTTTATAGAGATGTCGTATTCAGAGGAAAAGCCTCCGCAGATGAGTCCGATGCGCTTCATGCGTTTATTTTAGGGCGAAATTATCTAAAATTGGTAATTTCGCAGCATGAGGCCCTTGTATTTTATTTTTTGGATTGGTTTAGGCTTTAGTTTTCGCTTGTTTTTTAGACGCATTAAGGAAGTGCGTCCGAGCAAAAAACGCTTTGGCAGAACCATATTTGTGAGCAATCATCCTTCGGCGTTTCTCGACCCGTTGGTGGTTTCTCGTTTGCGCAAACCTATTGTGAACTTCATGACGCGTTCAGATGTGTTCAATCGTTTTACGCGTCCGATTTTTTGGTTGGCACACATGTTGCCCATTTACCGTCAACAAGACGGCGGCAATTCGCAAGAAAAAAACAAAATGGTTTTCAAAAAAGCGACGCAAGCTTTGGCACGCAACCGCAACTTGCTGATTTTTGGCGAAGGTATAACCGACGATATTTTTGAACGCAGGCTCAAGCCCATTAAAAAAGGAGCCATGCGCATCGGTTTTACAGCCTTAGAAGACCTCGACTGGAAAGTCGAAATTCAAGTACAAGGTATAGGTATCAATTATACAGATCCCGGTTTGTTGCGCAGCGACGTACTCATTGCTGCCGCCCAACCAATTGTGCTCAACGATTACAAAGATGCCTATCTAGAAAATCCAGGTAAAGTCATTACAGAGCTGAACCGCGAACTCGAAAGCCGCATGCAAGCTCAAATTACCCATGTGCGCTCAGATGAGCACGTGCGCCTTCACGAGCAAATCATGATGCTCAATCGCAAAGGCATGAACGCTTCCTGCTATGACCCCAAGCTTTCGCTGCAAGCGCGCTGGGATTATGCGCGCCAACTTGCCGACCAATTGAATAGCTGCAATGCCGAACAAAACAGCCAATTAAGTTCCTTCGCAAGCGAAAATTTAGCACCTTATTTCGATCAACTTCAAAAAAACGGATTGTCAGAGGCCGAACTCTTTTGGTTTGCTCTGGACAAAAATTGGAAAATCCGAACTTTCCTTAAAGCACTTATCCAACTGCCCTTTTTTCTAATGGGGCTCATCCATTTTGCTTTGCCTCACTTCTTTGTCAAACGATTTGTAGAAAGTAAATTCAAGCGCAAGGTTTTCTGGTCTTCAGCCAAAATGGGGATGCTACTTGCGCTATTGCCTATCTGGAATCTGTTGCTATTTGTATTGGCGTCGGCGTTCATTTCCTTAGATGGCTACATTTGGGTTTTGTTATTTATAGCCTTGAATCCGGTCGCACTTGGTTACTACCTATTTATAAAAAATACCACCCTGTTGGTGAAATCATTACGTTATAACGCACAAAGTTTGCAATCATTTGTTCAACATCGAAATACGGTGCTTGCACAATTGGAAAAACTTCAATTCTAATGGAAGAAACAACTCGAATCAAAAAACCGAAATGGCTGCGGGTCAAGTTGCCCACTGGTGAAAACTACCGAAAGGTGAGGGGCTTAGTGGACGAACACAAACTACACACCATTTGTGAAAGCGGTAGCTGCCCGAACATGGGCGAGTGCTGGGGCGAGGGAACGGCTACTTTTATGATCCTCGGGAATGTTTGTACGCGTTCTTGTGGTTTTTGTGGAGTGCAAACAGGCAAGCCTGAACCTGTAGACATGTTCGAGCCTGGAAGAGTCGCCAACTCGGTCAAAATAATGGGTGTCAAACATGCCGTTATTACTTCCGTTGACCGCGACGACCTCAAAGACGGCGGTTCCGAAATTTGGGCTCAAACCGTACGCGCCATACGTCAGCAATCTCCGGGCACAACACTCGAAACCTTAATACCAGATTTTGCCGGTTACTGGGACAACCTCCAAGTGATCATCGATGTTGCCCCAGAAATCGTTTCTCATAACTTAGAAACCGTCCGAAGACTCACCAAGCAAGTGCGCATTCAGGCGAAATACGACCGCAGTTTGGAAGTGTTATTTAGACTCAAAAAAGGCGGAATGCGCACCAAATCAGGCGTCATGTTAGGCCTAGGCGAGACCGAACAAGAAGTCATCGAAACCATGCAAGATTTAAGAGCGGTCAATGTCGATATCCTTACGCTTGGGCAATACCTCCAACCAACCCCCAAGCATTTACCGGTCGCCGAGTTTATCGAGCCTGAAAAATTCGCTTTTTATCAGAAACTAGGCCTAGAAATGGGTTTTCGTTTTGTCGAAAGTGGTCCACTGGTGCGTTCGTCGTACCATGCCGAAAAACATTTATTTGATCAATAAAAAAATCAAAAACGCAGTTAACAAAATTTTATGCTAAAAATTGTGTAATTGCCAACGTTCTTGACTCATTATTAAGAGAATATTTCTTAATTTGGCTCACTAATCATGCACTATTAATAATTTGTATATGAATAAAAAGGTATATGTATTTGGTTCTCTGATAGTTGCGGGTGTTTTTGCACTTGCATTCACCGCTTACCAATTCTTGCCCAAAACGGCTCTTTACAGTCAAGCAGGCTTATCAATTCTCAAAGAAGGTCGTTCAACCGATGCCATCGCGTGGTTAAAAGCACGTTACATCGATGTCAATACCGGCGAACCAGTTTCTAGCGAGACCTTAGCGCAAATCGAGTCCGAAATTCGCAAAAAAGGAACCTCCAAATCTATTGTTTTTGAATCATTAGGTCCAGACAACATCGGTGGTCGTACCCGTGCCATTTGCATTGATCGCTCTAATATCAACCGCGTATGGGCAGGTGGTGTATCGGGTGGTTTATTTGTTTCTAACAATAAAGGAAACTTTTGGGAGCGTGTGCTTCCGTATGTAGAGGCTGGCGGAAACCCATTTATTTCCAGCATGACCATGACCCCAGACAACACATTGTATGTTGCTACAGGTTCTAACGACGAAGGTTGGGGTGGTAATGGTGTTTGGTACTCTACAGATTTCGGAGCAACATTCACCAAAATCCCCGGCACAACAAGCTGTACTGAAGTAGGAAGTTCTGATGCTGACAACTTTGTTTGGTTAGCAACTGCTTCAGGCCTTAAAAAATGGCAAGTAGGCGATGCTTCGCTCACGAGTGTTACCGGTGCTTCAGGTGGTTGCTTTGCACTACAAGTTTCTAAAAACGGTCAAGTCATCGTTGCTGCCTATGCTGCCAACAAAACATACGTTTCTACCGATGGTGGTAACTCTTTCACAGACAAATCAGGTACAAGTGCCAACAACTTAGTTCCAACTGGTGCTGCGCGCATTGAATATGCCATCTCTCCAACTCAAAACAATGGTGCATATTCCCTTTATGCAACCCGTACCAATTCCAACCTATTATCTATGCACGTTTCTCACGACAACGGGCAAACTTGGAATCAATTTGTAGGTGCATCTGGTCCGCCAAATGAGTTTGATATCTACCGCGATCAAGGTACATACAACAGCATCCTTTCTGTCGACCCTACCGACAACGAGCGCCTTCTTATTGGCGGTATCGATGTTTGGGAATGGAAACAAACCGTTAACAACCCGCCATCAGGAGGTTTTGAAAAAATTTCACTTTGGTTTGTCAATCCAAGTTCACCAACATATGTGCACGCCGACAACCACGAAATGAAATGGGACAACAACAACCGTCTTTATGTTGGTAACGATGGTGGTGTTGGTGTTTCTAACAACAAAGGTCAATCTTGGTTCCCGGCGAACCGTGGTTACAACGTTACCCAATTCTACGGTATCGCATTTGATGCGGGTGGGCGCGTAATGGGAGGTACCCAAGACAACGGAACACTTTACAACGATTTCAGTCTTTCTACTTACCATGAATTCCGCGAAGTAAACGGAGGTGACGGTTTCGAGTGCGAAATCTCTTTCTTCAACCCGAGCGTTATGTTCTCCTCTATTTACTATAACAGTATCTCTCGCTCTGGAGACCGCGGTGTCAACTGGACTAACTTCAGCCCGAACCTTCCAGGTACCTACGACCCTCCAGGAACAGACGGTAGTCCGAATCACCCTTTCCATACCGAACTTTTCTTTGCTGAATATTTTGATCCAAATTCAGAAGATTCTGTCACCTTTATTCCTAAAAAGAATTATGCAGCAGGAGCAATGCTTCGTATTCCATCATTGGCATCTGGTGACACCATCACTACTTCAGCGCCAACTGCTTTGTATTTTGACGACACCCTATACTACGATCCTTCATTAACTGTAAACAACGTTAATTTTGGTATCAACAACGCAACAGGTGAAACCGTAGAAATGGGTACAGATACCGTTATCTTCAATGTATCTTGGGATACCCTTCGCATTGCCGATCCTTACCAATCATGGTTCTTGGTTTACGTCAATGCCAATGGTGGTGAGCTATGGGCAACCCGCAATGCTGCACGTTTCTCAGTTACCAATCCAGGATGGTTATGTATTGCAAAAGGTATTGGTGGCGGCACCTTTAATTCTGTAGACGTCGAATTTTCTCGCGACCTCAACAATTGTTACATCAGTTCAGGTAACGGTGTTTGGCGCTTAAATGGCTTGGGTAGTATCTATACCAGTGACCCTGATTTCGCTTCAAAAGCTGGTTACGTAACGCAAGGTGCAACAACCACACCACCAACCGGAACAACCCTTACCAAAATCACCAATACCTCATATGAAGGGATCGCAGTCAATCCAAACAACGCCAACGACCTCGTTTGTTTTGCAGGATTCAACGGTACCAACAAGCGCACCAACAACGCTACAGCAGCAACTCCTACCTTCACCAACTTAGGTGCTATTGTTTCTGGTATTGCAACCTATGATGGTATCATCGATCGCAACGATCCAGACATCCTTGTTGTAGGTACATCTAACGGTGCTTGGGTTTCTGAAAACGGCGGCGCAACTTGGGAAAACGCATCTACTGGTTTCGAAGGCACACCTGTTTACGAAGTGCGTCAAAACTGGCGTTCTTTTGACGAAGGAAACGGTCGTCCAGGAGAAATCTACCTCGGTACATTTGGTCGTGGTATCTGGAGAACAACCCAATACCTCGGTACCAACAATAACACAGGTACACCAGGTGGCCAATTCAAAACCAAATTACGCACTTATCCGAACCCAACCCGCGACAACACCACCCTTGCTTTCGAATTGGCTCAAAGTGGTAAAGTAGAGGTTCAGGTATATTCCATCACAGGTCGTTTGGTTTGGTCTAAAACCATGCAAATGTCTGACGGCACACAAGAAATCAGCATCGAAGGTTCTGACCTACCAACTGGTACTTACATCGTTAAGTTCAGTTCAGGTAAGCAAACCGACACTGCTAAGTTCATTAAAATGTAAGCTTGCTTAATAGCTATAAAAGGAGACTTCGGTCTCCTTTTTTTTTGCCTAGATTTTTGATTACAGCATGTGACTTTATAAGCGAGTGTGTATGTTCATTTTTGGATGGCACAACATTCAATGGATGGTTGGGTGTGAGGTTCGCTTGGTTGTTCAATACGCGGGCTTAAATAGGGGATACCTAAACCAAGACCTCTTAGGATCAGTAAAAATCCTATTAACGCCAATAGGACTTTTTGAGTATTTCTTGGAAAGAATGCATAGAATTTCTCTTGGCCTATTATAGGAATGAAAAACAGTACAGGTAAAGTACCTAAGCCAAAAAAGAACATGCTCAGTATGCTTTCAAATAGGTTCGCACTTGAAAAGGAATAGATCAGGGCTAAATAGACCATTCCACACGGTAAAAGACCGTTGAGTAAGCCAAATAAGTACGGTCTAAATGAGGCTGGGACTTTTTTAACACGCGGAAAAAGGCTGGAATTGAGTTGGCCAATCAAAGCGGTAATGGGTCGCATCAAACCCCAAGTCTCTATAGAACCCAAAAGCGCAGAACTGATAAAAAGAAGGCCAGAAAGCACACTGATGACTTGAACGCCATTGATTAAAATAGAGCTGAGGCCAATCAAACCGAGTAGAAATCCCAGATAAGTATAAGTACTGATTCTTCCAAGATTATAACTCAGGCTACCCCATAAGGCACTGCTGCGTGTGCGCCGATCTATAGGGGCAGCAAGGGCCAAGGGGCCACACATGCCCACGCAATGCAGCGTTGCTTGAAGACCGATGAGGAATGCAACAATGAAATGAAAAATCATTTGCGCATATAACTAGTTTGCTGAAGATAGGTTTCTCCCTTGATTTGGTAGCGAATTGAAAGGGCGTAAGCACCTTTTTTAAGCTGGGCTACTGGAAAGCGAGCGCCGATTTTGAGATCGAGTTCTAGATCACTGTTTTTATCATTGTAGCACATAAATGAAACATGAAGCTTGGTGATTTCTTGTTTGCTGTTGGTCTCAAAACAAAGGTGGCCGTCTTGTTCCTTAAATAGGATAGGTAAACCTGCTTCTTGTGCTCTTTTTTGAGCAGTCATGTCGGCATCAATGGTTTGTTCTTGTTCATAATAATCTTCGGCAATCAATTCAGAAGATTCATTGGTGATGACCACTACCATGTAGCTGATAAAGACCACAAAGGCGATCATGGCTATAATTACTGCGTTTCTAAAGCTCATATGTTAAAGTATTGGTCCGATGAATTTGGTTTTGACGGTTTGGATTTTTTTGCCGTTGCCGTAGATGTGCACTTTGATTTTTTTGCTACCATTTCCAAAGTAAGTCCTGGGATAGCGAATGATCAAACGCTCTTTGAGTTCGGTCTCTGGTTGGAGTACTAATTTTTCTCTGACCGTCTGAATTTCGCCGTGGTGATTTTCCAGACGGAAACTAACTTTGAAGGACTGATGCGTTTTATTGAGCAAGTTTACCTCATAAATATTAGTTATGTGTCCGTGTTCATCCATTTGATAGGTAGAGCCTCGTTGGCGTATCAGCGTGGTTTGGAAATCTTCTCTTGTCAATATTAATAGTAAAAGGGTGAGAAACAATGCGATTAATAAGATAGAGTAAGCTTTTACGCGACAGGTCCATTCAAAAGGTTTTCTAGTTCTGATTCCTTCCTCTGATACAAAGCGCACCAATCCTTTCTCCTGACCAACTGCATCCATCATGTGGTCACAGGCGTCAATACATGCGGTACAATTAATGCATTCGAGTTGCGTTCCGTTTCTGATGTCTATGCCTGTTGGGCAGACTTGCACGCATTGAAAGCAATCGATACAAGCTCCTTTTTGAGCTTCTTGGCGGTCTTCACCTTTTTTGATTTTAGCGCGATTTTCACCCCTAACGTGGTCATACGCAACCACCATTGAGTTTTGATCGAGTAGCACTCCCTGTAAGCGACCATATGGACAAATAGTTGTGCAGACTTGTTCTCGTAAAAAAGCAAATACGCCGTAAAATGCATAGGTGAAAATAACGATGGCAATCAAACCACCTAAATGCCTGCCAAGTGGATCTGTTTGAATTTGCCAAAGCGCATCTGAGCCAATAATATAGGCTAAAAATGTATTGGCTATTAGAAAGGAGAGTAGCCAAAAAATGATGTGTTTACTTACTTTTTTGAAAATTTTCTTTGCATCCCATGGCGCTTGGTCGAGCTGGCGTTGTTGGGCGGCATCACCTTCGATTAAATATTCGATACGGCGAAACACCATTTCCATAAATATGGTCTGTGGGCAAACCCAACCGCAAAAAATACGGCCGTAAATGATTGTGAAAAGGATCACAAATACCACCGCTAGAATGAGTAGTACGGCAAAAATGTACATATCCTGAGGCCAAAAGACTTGTCCAAAAATGACAAACTTGCGTTCGATCAGGTTGAGCATGAGTAGTGGCTCTCCTGTGATCCGAATATGT
>CANHBA010000056.1 GCA_947458985.1 Flavobacteriales bacterium | reverse complement strand
GGGATGGAACGGCCGCTACAAAGACAGCAAGGATGTCCAGCTAGGGCTCTACAATTGGAAGATAATATACACAGATAACAAAATGGTTACCCGAACCATAGCGGGCCATGTCAATGTACTGAGATGATGAACAGTTTATGAATGGCAATTATTTGATGAATCTACCCACTGTAAAGGTCCAGCAACTTGGCTTAATTGACTACAAAGAAGCATGGGACCTTCAAGAATCTCTTCTTAAAAAAGCAGTCGATTGCAAAATCGAAAACCGTAAGAATGACACAGCGGTGCTGCCAGAGCAGTATTTGCTGTTTTGTGAGCATCCGCATGTATATACTCTGGGTAAGAGCGGTGCACAGGAGAACCTTTTACTAGATCAGGCGCATCTCGATCAAATCAATGCGCAGTTTTTTAAGATCAATAGAGGAGGAGACATCACATATCATGGTCCTGGGCAGCTTGTGATGTATCCTATTCTAGACCTTGAACAGTTTTTTACCGACATTCATAAATACATGCGCTTTCTTGAAGAAGCTGTAATAGCTACTTTAGCACATTTCGGCATCAGTGCTACACGTTTTGACGGTTTGACTGGTGTTTGGCTAGACCCTGATACATCAAAAGCAAGGAAAATTTGCGCTATGGGTGTCAAATGTTCCCGTTGGATCACGATGCACGGTATTGCACTCAATGTGAACCCCGACCTCAGTTATTTCGGCAATATTGTTCCGTGTGGTATTCAAGATAAAGCAGTGACATCCATGGCAGCGGAATTGGGTCGCCAAATCGACATGAATGAAGTCAGAGAAGTGCTTTCTCAACAAATGGCTTCCTTATTTAACTATCAAATTACCCAAGAATGAGACCAGAATTATTAGGACCTAAAGTGGAAGGAATTTCCTTAGCGCTTGTTGCCTTACCAATTGAAGGCGGAGAACCTGAATATATTGTTTATTTGCTCAGCACACGTGAAGATATCATTGAAGGAATTATTGTGACTTCAACAGGTTATGGAAAAGACCCAGTTTCAGGTGAAGAGATCAAAACATCGACACTCCGCAAGGGTATAGAAGTGATGTTGCCTTCTGAAGCTGCAAGAATTGAGCCTATCATGCCTGACCTTTTTGAATTGAACAATGAGTATTGGGTTAGTTTTTGGGCAGACGACATCATGTACGACAAGCGTTTCGTTTTTGAAGCAGGCAGTATTGACCCAGCAAAATTTGAAGACATCCCGCAGTTAAATGCGAAGGGAATGGTTTTAAATTAAACTTTTTCCAGTCATTTCCTTCGGGCTAGAAAGCCCCATTCGCGCTAAAATAGTTGGAGCCACATCGGCTAAAATTCCACTTTTGAGCGGTATGTTTTCTTCTGAACTCACGAGAATTACCGGAACCGGATTCAAGCTATGTGCTGTGTTTGGAGAGCCGTCGGCGTTGATAGCATAATCTGCATTGCCGTGATCTGCAATGATTAAGAATTCATAGCCAAGTGCCAGGCCAGCTTCCACTACTTTTTGAAGTTGGGCATCGACAGTCTCGACCGCTTCAATAATGGCAGCATAGACACCCGTGTGCCCAACCATATCCGGATTGGCAAAATTCAGACAGATGAAATCGGGTAGTTGTGCTGTCATGTGCGCCGTGAGTTTGCTTGCTACTTCTGGTGCGCTCATTTGCGGCTGGAGGTCGTAGGTCGCTACTTTAGGAGAGGCCACTAAGATGCGTTCTTCACCTTCAAAAGTAGCTTCGCGTCCGCCACTAAAGAAAAAAGTAACGTGTGGATATTTTTCGGTTTCGGCTATTCTTACTTGCGTTTTTCCTGCTTTTGACACCACTTCACCAATAGTCATTTCCAAATTGTCTTTGTCAAAAATGACTTTAGTGTTCTTAAAGCTTGCGTCATAGTTGGTCATGGTGCAAAAGTTGAGCTCAAGTGGCGACATGTGGTATTCAGAAAAAGCTTCTTGTGTAAGGGCTACTGTGAGTTCTCTTGGGCGGTCCGTTCTGAAATTAAAGAAAATAACGGTATCTCCGGGTTCAATTAGTCCGTTTGGCTCAATGAGGTGTGGTAAGACAAATTCATCGGTTTGCTCCTTCAAGTAAGATGCCTCTAATGCAGTACTCGCACTTTTTGCAACTTCGCCTTGGCCGTTTACTAGTAAATGATATGCCTTGGCCACGCGTTCCCAGCGCTTGTCACGGTCCATGGCGTAGTACCTTCCAATTAGGGTAGCAATCTTGCCATTCTGTGTGCTTAAATGTTGTTCAAGTTTTTGGAGGTAAGCCAAGCCACTTTTTGGATCGCAATCGCGACCGTCGGTAATGGCGTGCACAAAATAGCGTTCAAGGCCAAAGTTTTGAGCCATATCGCAAAGTGTATGCAGATGTGCTTGACTGCTGTGAACGCCTCCTTCAGATACCAAGCCAACAAAATGAACTTTTTTATTGGCCTTTTGGGCTGCTGCAAAAGCATTAAGTATAATAGGGTTTTGCTGAAATTCGCCATCGCGGATACTCTTATTGATGCGGGTGAGTTCTTGATAAACAACCCTTCCGGCTCCAATATTGAGGTGCCCAACTTCTGAGTTGCCCATTTGCCCTTCAGGCAAGCCCACAGCCTCTCCGCACGCCTCTAAGGTTGCGTTGGCATATTTCGTTATAAGTTGGTCAAAAAATGGTGTTTGCGCGTTGTAAATGGCGTCTGAGCTCGAATGATCACCAAGCCCCCAACCATCAAGAATAATTAAACCTACTTTTCTGTTCATATGGGCAAGATTAACTCAAATATGCTTCCTTTTGGTGTGTTTTCAAAACAGCGTATACTACCATTGTGCAGTCTGACGTATTCGGCTACGATATAAAGTCCTAAACCACTACCAGCTTGCTTTCTAGTTTCTTCTGAACCAATTCGGTAGAACTTTTCAAATATATGCAAACGCTCTGCGACGGGGATTCCAGGTCCTTCATCGGCTATTTTGATCGCAACAAAACGATCGAGTTTCTCTATTTCTATGTAAATATGTTGTTGTAGACCTCCGTATTTAATTGCATTTTCAAGGAGGTTGACTAGAATTGTTTCGAGCATGTGTTGGTCAAAAGAACCAATAACACTTGCTGGTGCGCTCAAGTCAATTAGGGTGGTGTTGAATCTGGTGTGGTAGCGGTGAATAAGGTCATTAGTCAGGGCTACTAAATCAACTTCTTCTTTTTGAATCTGAAAAAGTTTGTTTTCGGCTTTGGATGCATTCAAAATATTCTCAATGAGATTGCTGAGGCGTTCGTTTTCTTCCAGTGCCCCTTTGAGAATGGTGTCTTTTTTATCCTCTGATAAATTGTGCTTTTGGAGGGTCTGAATGTAGAGCTTTAAGGCTGCAATGGGCGTTTTGAGTTCGTGGGTAATAGTGAGCAGAAAGTTTTGCTGCTGTTGCTGAAAAGCCAATTCCTTAGAAATCGATTTACGAATGCGGTAAATGCCAAAGGATAGGATCAGCAGAAAAACAGCCCCTTCGCCTAGCACCATGCCCACGCGTTTGGAAAGCTGAGCATCGTTTTGTGGAATAAATGAACTCAGCTGAATGAGGTGATAGCCCCACCAAATAAATTGAATAATGACGTAAGCGCCAAGAAAATAGAGCCAATATGCAGATTTGCTTTTTTTCAAGTGGTTGGTTTATTGTTGGCTCTTTTTAAAGATGTTACCTACTTCGCGACTTATTTTTTGAATGGTTTCTACACCAGCAGCCAATGGAGCTGCATTGATGTCATCGTAGTTGGAGAATGCTGGGTCATTGCCAACAGCACCTGGGTATACAAGTAAATAGTCGTTTTGGTCAAAAGCAACTTCAATAGACTGTAATAATTGCTCCATTTGCGAGTCATAGGACACACTTCCTTTTCTGCAAGAAATCAAGACAATGAGGTCGCTGGATTTCTTTTGGTAACTTGGGTAAAATGCTTCGAGGGATTGTAGTTCGTTTAACTGTATGTCAGCTTCAATTTTATTGGCTTGCGCTACTTTTTCAAGACGTTCTCCAGTTGTTGGCGCCCCATATAGCTTAATAGGCAATTTCAGTTCTTTTCCAAGACGTAATATGCGTTCAGACCAAAGAATAAATGCTTGCTCTAGTTCTGCAAGCAATGGTGCAACCACTACAATACGTTCATAACTGACACTCGGCTTTTCTAATGAACAGAAAAATACGGTCTTTTCACAGGTAGCTAGCAAGTGTTCTCGGTCGTCACCAACCATACGTTTGATGATATTTGTGTCTTTGGAATCGTTGACTAGAACGATATCGGCAACAAGTTCTTTGGAAACTCTAGAAATTCCTGAAGATAGATTGTGATCAATGGTAGCAATTGTATTGAGTTTGGATTCGTGGCCAGAATAGTGCTTGATGATTTCCTCTAGAGATTTTCTAGATTTACGGATCATCCGCTCTGCATTTTCGTTGTCCGGATGTACGCTAACTATTGAAATAGGATTGATCACTTGCGGGTCCGAAATGAGTAGCGCAAAGTCTAGTAAGCGTTCGTTTCCTTTCAATTCGTTCATGGATACCATGAGGTGTTTGTTGCGTAGACGCATCTCGTTATCTTCTAGATCGCTGTTTTCTGATAGGTCTAACAACAAGCGTTTACCCGTATTTTCAGTGACAAATGAAGAAGTCATGCTTGTGAACAAAATGAGCAATACGGTACCGTTGACTATATTCAAACTTAAAATGCCATTGCCGTCGTTGTAACCAACCATGATGATTGCTAGGGTAGCTGCAGCATGCGCCGTACTTAAGCCAAATATCATTTGACGTTCGTTTGGAGTCAGTTTGAAAATGAGTTGTGTTGCCAAAGCAGCGAGCCATTTGGAGAAAATTGCAAAACTGGTCAGTACTGCCGCAATGAAAAGAGGCCAAGAGCCTTGGAAAAAGGCTTTGTAATCAACTACCATTCCAACGAAAATCAAAAAGAACGGAATGAATAATGAGTTGCCAATAAAATCTATGCGATTCATCAGGGTAGAGTGGTGAGGAATCAACTTATTGAGCACTAGCCCCGCGACAAAAGCGCCGATGATGTGTTCTACCCCAGCTACTTCCGCCAAAAATGCGGCGAAGAAGACCACTGATAATACAAAGATATATTGTGAAGTTTTTTCGCTGTCAAGTTTACTGAAAAACCAACGAGCAATTCTTGGAATGACTAAAAACATAATGAGCGAGAACATCAATAATGATGTGAGTAAACGCATCCAAAAACTAAAGTCGAGGTCGCCTTGTGCAGCGCTTGAAATAATTGCTAAAATGATAAGAACGGCAGTGTCTGTAAGTATGGTTCCACCAACCGTAATTGCTACTGAACGGTGTTTGGTTAGTCCGAATTTGCTTATAATGGGGTATGCAACTAATGTGTGTGTAGAAAACATACTTGCAGTAAGTAGTGCGGCAAGTGGAGAAAGATGCAGTACTTCGGTACAAAGTGGATATCCTAAAGCTAAAGGAATGATGAAGGTTAGAAAGCCAAATCCAACACTTTTTTGAAAATAGCGTTTAAATTGACGAAGGTCTAGCTCTAGGCCTGCCATGAACATGATGTAAAGCAAACCAATTGTAGAGAACAATTTGATGCTTCCCTCTGCCTCCATAGTGCGCTCACCAATGAGACCTAAACCATGTGGGCCAATTAATACGCCAGAGAGAATAAGACCTATGATGCCAGGTATTTTCATTTTGCGCAGTACAATTGGCGACAACAAAATGATAAAAAGCAAAATAGAAAAAACCAACACCGGATTCTTCAGCGGAAGATGAAACTCTTCAATCAGGTGTTGGAAAAAATACCTCATATATTTCTCTATTGCATCATGCGGTTGGTGTCACCTTGTCCGGGTGTGCCGAGCGCGTTTACATCAATGTTGGCAGGCGAAGGCGCAGGTGTCGGTGCAGTTGTGCGGTTCACGACTGGCGCTTTCACGAGGCCGTAGTGTTCAGCGAAGGCGCCCATGTAGGTTTGCAAGTTGCCTAAACGACTGGAGTAGAGACCTTCGCCCATGCCCATTTCGCCATTTTCTGTTGCGGCTTGCTCGAGTTCGCTGTAAATGCGTGGCAATACTTTTTTGTAAAGTACCTGAATACTGCGTTCGAGGTCTTTGCTAAATGCGTTTGGTTTGCTGCCTTTTGCCGCTTGTTCTTTGATTGTTGTGCGCATTTTCAATAAGGCATCTGCTACGGCAATTAAATCTTCGGCGTTTTCTTCGTTGCCTGCCATTTCGATGTCGCTGTGCTCAAAATAGGCAATGACCGTTTTGTAGTTGTCGAGGATTTTCTGACCAACTACGGCTGCTTTTTTAGGCTGACCAAGTAAGTAGTACAACTGAACAAATTCGTGAAGAATACCTGCATTGAGTGGGCGGATATCTTGTCCTTGATACAAGAACTGATTGTGGGCTTTGTTGTAATTCAAAGAGTTGAATGGATCAACCGGGTTGATATCGCCGTAGTCCATAACGGTTTCTACTGGCATCAGTTGCATAGAGCGGTCGAGTACTTTAATCGCTTCGTTTTTGCGACCAAGCAGGTAGAGTTGTTCTGCTAATAACAAGAAGTTGGCGCGGTACTGAATGGTATGGCGGCGCGCGTAGTAGTCAGTGAGTACACTCGGGTTGGCCATGTCGCCGAAGATATAACGCTCGAGCATGTTTTTTTCCATCTGATTGACGTCCATGAATGCTGGTTCTTGCTTGGCAGGCGTAAGTGCATATGCCATTCCGACTTGCTTGATGCAGCCAGCGCTGAGTAGGGCAATAGAGAAACTTGAACCGCGGTTACTAGAAAAATAGATGCCGCGCTTCCAGTCGTTGTTGGCCACAACATCCATCATCATGACTTCGTCGCGCGCTAAAGCTTGGTTGCGTTCAGGGTCAAATTCAAAGACGATTTCGTCGCTGATATTTGCCGCTTTGGTTTTGGCATCGAGCACACCTGATTTGATAGCGTTCTTACGGTTCACTTTCAAGGCGAATTTCGAAGATGGGAAGAAACTAAATTTGTTTTGTTCGTCGGTAATCATGTTGGCGTCGTCTCTTACAAATGCCATTGCATCGGCAAAATCGACGGTAGACCAAATGCGCTCAAATTGTGTGAGTAGCTCTTGTAATTCTTGAGCACTGTTGTTTTTAAATTCAATTTGACCGTTGCGTGCTGCTTCGTACAAACTAAATACTTTTTGGTATTTGTCTATGGTCGCGGCAATCATGTTGGTAGAATCTGTGCTCGCAATTTGAGCCTTGAGCAATTCTGCCTCAGGGGTGGTGGCAACAACATTGGTGAAGATTACTTTAGCGCGTTGATCAAAGTAACCAGCCGCCATTTTAGCTTCTGAAGGGTTGTGTTTGAGACGAAGGTCCAGTACTTTTTTAATAATGGTGTCTGCAGGGTTTTGTGAGAACAACTGCAACAATGGCATGAAGTAAACTTGATCGGTATTGCCTGCATACATCAGGATTTGGTCTTCTCTGAATTTAATTGGCAAGGCGTCTGACTCATAAGTCTTGAGCTTCATTTGGTTGGTGTACCAGTCGGTACCCATGAGTGACAGGTTACAAACGCGTACATCTGTGCGCTTGCCTTCAACTTCTTGCAAGTACCATAGCGGGAAGGTATCGTTGTCTCCGTTGGTGAAGAGAATGCCGTTTTTACCACAAGATTCGAGGTAGTTGTGTGCGAGGTCTCGCGCGCTGGTTTTACCGCTGCGGTCGTGGTCGTCCCAGTTTTGAACACCCATGAGTACAGGAACAATTAAACCAAGTGAGGTGGCCACTGCTGCGCGCACTTTACTTTCTTTGAGGTATTTCTTAAGTAAGTCAAAAATGGCATAGACACCGATGCCAATCCACATGGCAAAAAAGTAGAACGAACCGGCGTAAGCGTAGTCGCGCTCTCTTGGCTCGTAAGGCTTTTGATTGAGGTAAACGACAATAGCTAAGCCTGTGAACAAAAATGAAAGCGTAAGAATAAAGGCGTCTTTTGGCATTTTGCGGTAGTGGAAAATGAGCCCAATGAGTGCCAATATTAGCGGCAACATAAAATAGGTGTTGCGTGCCGGGTTTTCTGAAGTAAAGTACGGAGCGTGTTCTTGGCTTCCCAAGCGCGCTTCATCTAGGAAGGAGAAACCGGAAATCCAGTTGCCGTGCATGTTGTCTCCGTGGCCTTGGAGGTCGTTTTGGCGACCTGCGAAGTTCCACATGAAGTAGCGCAAGTACATCCAGTTGACTTGGTAACGGAAGAAATAGGTGAGGTTTTCGCCAAAAGTCGGGAGTCGCTTGCCGTCGCGACCAATTTCTGTGCTGGCGCCGTCGTTTTCGTCGTAGCCAGACCATTTAGCGTAAAGTTGTCGGTGTAAGCTAGCTCCTGAACCTTCGCCGTTGTACATGCGTGGGAAGAAGGTGGTTTGGGAATAAGTAGCCACAGCACCTTCACGGATGCTCGAGTTGCTTTCGTAATATTTCTCCTCGATGCTATATGCGCCTTTGTTGGCTTTTACCCAAGATTCTGCTTCAGCCTCAGAAGCAAAAGCTTTGACTTCTACGTCGTTTTCGATCACGACAAAACGTCGAAGATAATAGGCGGAGAGGTCTTTCCAGGAAGAACGGTCAAGAATTTTTGGGCCATCTTCGGTCATTTCTTCTCCGTTGCGGAAGGAATTCCAGTATTGACCAAATAAAATAGGAGCAGAACCGTATTGTTCGCGTTTGAGGTAGGAGTGGAGGGTCACTAAGTTTTCTGGGTCGTTTTCGTCAAGGGGTGTGTTGGCATTTGAACGAATCACGATAACGGCAAATGAACCATAACCAATTAGGAGCATCACAAGACCCATCATGGCATTGTACAAAATAGTTTTGCCGCCACGTTGTGCATAGCGCACTACAAAAAGACAAGCGGCGATAAGTGCAATAAAAAAGAAGATGGTGCCGCTGTAGAACGGCAAACCAAGGCTATTGACAAAAGAAACTTCAAAGTTAGATGCCATTGCGATACTTCCTGGAATGACGCCTTCCTGGATGAAGCCAAGCGCAACAATAGAAATGATGCCAGTAAGTAGTAAGCCTTTGATGCTAACCTCTTCTTTTGTGCGGAAGTAGATCATGTAACCAATTGCTGGTACCACCAAGATACCTAGTAAGTGGACTCCAATGGCCAAACCAAGCATAAAGAAGATAAGCAATAACCAACGGTTAGGTCGGATGTCGGAGAGTTTAGAACCATGCTGGATGAGTTCCATTTCTTCGTCCCATTTTAAAATAGCCCAAAAAATGACGGCTGTAAACAAAGAAGCCATGGCATAGACCTCGCCTTCTACGGCAGAAAACCAGAACGAATCAGAAAAAGTATATGCGAGAGAACCGATGGCTGCAGCGCTAAAAATAGCTATTTGATTGCCGCCTGTAAGTTCATCTCCTTGCTTCAGAACTATTTTTTTGATCAAAAGTGTAAGCGACCAAAACATAAAAAGAATGGTCAGGGAGCTAGATATAGCAGAAAGTGCGTTGATATAAACGGCCACATTTTCAGGAGCTGCAAAGAATGAAAACAAGCGCCCAAGTACCATAAATAATGGCGCCCCCGGTGGGTGACCTACCTCTAATTTGTACGCTGCAGTAATGTATTCACCACAGTCCCAGAGACTTGCGGTGGACTCGATGGTCATGAGGTAAACAGCCGAGGCAATTGCAAAAATTAGCCAACCAAGGTATGAGTTCCATTTTGAGTAAGTCATGAGCACAGTTTAATTGTAAATAAGTTATGCGAATTTAAGAATAATCGTTCTAAAAAATTTTTCTCGAGCTATTTGCCGAGAAGAAAAAACTTATTAACTTTGCACTCGCATTGAAAGATGCAGTTTATTGGCCCATGGTGTAACTGGCAACACGTCTGATTTTGGTTCAGAAGAGTCTAGGTTCGAGCCCTAGTGGGCCAACAAAAAAGCCTCCAATTCGGAGGCTTTTTTTATTTGCTTTAACTTTGCAAAAATCTTTACCATGACCGACAAACGCACTGAGCTCTCAGATCTAGGAGAATTCGCACTCATTGAGCGCCTGACTCAAGATTTCCAGAACAAGCATCCTGAAACACTCCGCGGAATCGGCGACGACGCAGCAGTGATCGACACCGGCAATGGCATGTGTCAGGTCGTGAGCACAGATTTATTGGTCGAAGGCGTACATTTCGACCTTACCTACATGCCCCTGAAGCATTTAGGTTTCAAGGCAGTGGCGGTCAATGTGTCGGACATCTGCGCCATGAATGCCACTCCCAAACAAATTACGGTTGCTATTGCAGTCTCTAATCGTTTTTCAGTTGAAGCACTTGAAGAATTATATGCAGGCATTAAAACAGCTTGTTCAGAATACGAAATTGACCTCATTGGCGGAGACACCACTTCTTCTCAAAGTGGTTTAATGATCAGTATCACTGCAATAGGTACCGCAGCTCAAGAGTCTATCACTTATCGTTCTGGCGCCAAAGAATACGACCTTTTGGTAGTGTCTGGAGACTTAGGCGGTGCTTATATGGGCTTACAAGTTTTAGAGCGAGAGAAAGAAGTTTTCAAAGCAAATCCTAATATTCAACCCGACCTCGACGGCCACGACTACATCCTTCAAAGACAACTCAAGCCGCAAGCAAGACTAGATGCCATTCGTTATTTAAAAGAATTGGGTGTGAAGCCTACCTCCATGATCGATATTTCCGATGGCTTGGCTAGCGAGGTACTGCATATTTGTAAAGCAAGTGAGGTAGGTTGCCATGTCTACGACGAAAAAATTCCGATCGATGCCAAAACCTCTATGGTAGCCATGGATTTCAACTTAGATCCGAGCATGTGCGCCTTAAATGGTGGTGAAGATTACGAATTGCTCTTTACGATCGAGCAAAAAGACGTTGAAATGATTCAGTCTAATCCGAATTTTACAATTATTGGCCACATTACCAACGCTGCAGATGGCATCTATTATGTGGATAAATCTGGTTCCGTAGTGACGTTGCGCGCTCAGGGCTGGAAACAATTTGACTAATGCTTTAGCCCTTAGGTAAGTGGCAGAAATCAATCGATGCGTGGCAGATTGATTTGCTCTTTGTGGATAATAGTGAGCGGATACTTTCCTCTGATGTGTTCGACCAATTCTTCAGCTTCCTTTTGCGTTCTAAAATCGCCAACCATTAAGTTGAAATTTGGCGCTTCAAACCTCACATATGTATCAATTTTAGGAAAATCCGCAACAAATTGTGCGCGGGCCTGGTCGATTTGCGCTTTATCGGAATCAAAACAGAGTTGCACACGATAACCCGGCATTTGCTTACTGTTCTTGGCAGCAACTCGCTGTTCGATGCGCGGATCTGCGATCAATTGGATTTGTGCTTGTAACCCATTGTAAAATAAGGTCATAAAAGCGATGCTAAAGAAGCCTTTCATAATTGCAAAGTAAGTGAGAATTCAACGCAAAACAAAATGCTTATTTAGATTCATTTTAAATTAACATACATTAATTATTTTTTGTCATGAAAATGTCACAAAATGCCTTGATTACCTTAATTTTGCTGCCGATAAAAAGCGGTTTTTCCGCCCAATTTTAAAGAGTGAATTAGTAATTTTTTACATGGAAATATCTAACATTCAGTCGCTTAAGCGCATCAAATCCCTCGCTTTTGCCGCAATTACATTCAGCATTGCTGCTTTCTCAAACTTTGCTTCTGCGCAAGGTGAAGGGCTTTTTAAAGCCAAATGTGCCACTTGTCACATGACCCACAAAGCCTCTACCGGGCCAAAATTATCCGGTGTGAGGGCTAAATGGGCAGCTGGTGGAGCCAAAGAAGGTAGTATCTATCAATGGGTAAACAACTGGCAAACTGCAGCTGCCAATGATCCTTATGCCGCTGAGGTATCTAAGGTCATGCCATCTGCCATGTCTGCTTTCCCAGACCTCAAAAAAGAAGAAATCGATGCTATCCTCGATTGGGTAGATGCACAGCCTGATCCTGCTACTGCCGGAGGTAATACCAAAGTTGTTGATCCAACAGGTTCCACTACTCCTGCGGTTGAAGAAGAATCTACTTCTTGGATTTGGGTTGTCATGGGTGTCATTTTTGTCATCGTTATTATGGCTGTTGGTGGCGTGCGTCGTCAGCTCAAAATTGCTACTTCCGACGACGAAGAAGCTGAAAAAATGACTTACGGTGAAGAATTGCGAGCACTCGCTTGGAAATACCGTTTACAAGTTGGTTTGGTTTCTTTGGTAGTTGTTATTTCTATCATTGTGGCGCTCTTCCAATCCTTGTACTCCATCAATATCATGGAAGGTTACCAGCCATCGCAACCAATTGCCTTCCCGCATGCCCAACACGCAGGCATCAACGGCAT